>JAUIEL010000129.1 GCA_030428825.1 bacterium | reverse complement strand
CACCGAGTGGACCCCAGGCATGACCGGCACGAAGGACAGCTCCCGCTTCGGCGAGCTCGAGCTCCGCCGCTGATCGAGGTCGTGTCCCGCACGACCTCGATCCCCCTCACGCCGGCCCGCCGGCCCTCTCCTCTACGGGCAGACCGTGATCGTCATCCCCTCCGAGTGCGACAGCGCCCCGACCGAGTTCACGTCGACCGCGACGAGCTGCAGCGACGCCGCCCCGCCGATCAGCGACGTGTCGTTCGGGATGCCGGCGAGGAGGGTGAGGAAGCCGGCGCCCGCGACGCCGGGCGGTCCGGGCATCGCGACGACCGGCGACGAGAGGACCGGGAAGTTCGGATCGAGGAGGAACGTCCCCCACCCGACCGGCGTTCCGCTCGGGTCGGCGATGCCGACCAGGAAGAGGGCGTTCGCGCCGCCGACGGTGTCCGCGAGCTGCAGCTCGAAGTTCGCGTTGCCGACCTGCGGATCGCCGCGGCGGCCGAGCTTCGGATCGACGTCGCCCGTCCCGGCGCTCGCGGGACCGTAGTGCGTCGGCGGCGTGGCGCACGACGAGATCTCGACCTGCGCGCAGAACTCGACCTTCGAGAAGTTCGGGTCGTAGATGAACCCGCCGAGCGCGTACGTCCCGGGGCCGACCGGCTGGCCGAAGTCGTCGGTCTGGTCCCAGGTCTGGGTCTTCGTCTGCCCCGGGGCGACGGGGACGAGCGAGCCGCCGCAGAAGAGGCTCAGGACCGCGGGCGCGCCGCAGCCGGTCTCGTGGACGCTCCGGAAGACGCAAAGGGTCGGCAGGGTGTACGTCTGGTTCGAGTTGTTCGTCAGGCTGACGGTGATCGTCTGACCCGGGAACGCGTTCGCGGGCGAGACCTGGACGTCGATCTGCGCGGAGAGGTCGCCGGCCAGCAGGGCGGCGGCGAGGACGACGGGGAGGGACTTCATGCTTCAGCTCCTTGATCGAGCGGGTTCGTACCGATGGGGGCCGCGCCCGGGATCCCCGGGGCGGGGTCGACGTTCCCTAGGGCGCCGACGCTCGTTTCTGACGAGATCCGCGAGAAAAAGCCGCGGACGCCTCCCTGATACCATGAACGCGTCTGGATCTCTCCCCGTGACCCCGATCGAACGCACCCGCGCCTCGCTCCTCGCCCGGCTCTCCGGCGACGCCGACCGCGCGACCTGGCTCGAGTTCTTCGACGCCTACGGCCCGCTCGTCCACGGCTACGCGCGCGGACGCGGCCTCCAGCCGGTCGACGCCGACGACGTGGTGCAGGAGGTGCTGCTGTCGCTGATGCGCGCGATGCCCGGCTTCCGGTACGACCCCGCGCGCGGCCGCTTCCGCGGGTACCTCCGGACCGTCGCCGCCCGCGCGATTTCCGCGCGAATCCGTCAGAACCGGCCGGCCGCCGCCCTACAGGACGTCGAGCTCGCCGACCCCGCGCTCTCCACCGACGACGACGACGTCTGGGAGGACGAATGGCGCCTCCACCACGTCCGACGGGCGATGCGCGTGGTCGAGAGCGAGTTCGGCGAGCGCGACCGGCTCGCGTTCACCCGGTACGCCGTGAACGGCGACCCTCCGGAGCAGACGGCCAGGGAGCTCGGCATGTCGATCGACCAGGTCTACCAGGCGAAGTCGCGCATCCTCCGGCGGCTCTCCACCCTCATCGAGGCGAGGCGACGTGGAGAGGACTGACGAGAGCCGCTGGCACGAGGATCCGGACGAGCTGCTCGGCATCGTGCGGCGGGTCCACGCGGAGGGGGCGGGCGGGCCGACGCCGGAGATCGAGGGCCACGCGCACCTGAGGGAGATCGCGCGCGGCGGCCAGAGCGTGGTCTACCGCGCCACCGAGACGGAGAGCGGCGAGGAGGTCGCGGTGAAGGTCCTCGCCCCCGGCGCGCTCGGCTCGGAGACGAGCGAGCTCCGGTTCGAGCGGGAGTTCCACGCGCTCCGGACCCTCCGCCACCCGGGCCTGGTCGGAGGCCGGACGTGCGGGCGGACCGCCGACGGTCGACGGTGGCTGACGATGGAGTTCGTCGACGGCCCGCGGCTCGACGAGTGGGCCGCGGCACGTCGGGCGGACGACCGCCCGCCCGACGCGTTCCGCGAGGAGGCGCTCGCGATGTTCTCGGCGATCGCCCGCGCCGTCCGATACGCGCACCAGCACGGCGTCCTGCACCGCGACCTGAAGCCGTCGAACATCCGGATCGACCCGCTCGGCGCGCCGCGGGTCCTCGACTTCGGCATCGCGAAGGTCGACCTCCCCGCCGACGACGACACGCGCCTCCTGACCGTCTCGCGCCAGTTCCTCGGCACGCCGGGGTACGCGGCCCCCGAACAGGTCGCCGGTCGTCTCGACGAGATCGACGCCCGCACCGACGTCCACGCGCTCGGACTCCTCCTGTACGAGCTCCTCGTCGGCCGCCCGCCGTACCCGGTCGACGCCGGGCTCGCCGCCACGCTCACCGCGATCGAGTCCGCCCCCCCGCCGCGGCCGTCGCGCGCCGACCCGGGGATCGACGCCGACCTCGACGCCATCGTCCTCTGCGCGCTGCAGAAGGACCCCGCGGACCGTTACCAGTCGGTCGACGCGCTCCTCGCCGACCTCGACCGCCGACGCGACGGCCTCCCCGTCCAGGCCCACCCGGCCGGCGCGTTCTACGAGCTCCGGAAGTGGGTCGGACGGAATCGCCTCCTGTTCGGGCTCGCCGCGGCCCTGGTCGCCCTGCTCGCGTCGTTCGGCGTCACCGCCGGCGTCCTCCTCTCGCGCGAGCGGGCGACCCGCGCCGGGAAGGAGCGGCTGTCCGACTACCTCCTCGGGCTCCTCCTCTCGACCGACCCGTTCCGGTCGTCCGACCCGGCGCGATCCGTCGACGCGCTCCTCGCCGGCGCCGCGGACCGGCTGAAGGTCGAGCTGGCCGACGACCCGATCGAACAGGCCCGCCTCCTGAACGTCGTCGGCATCCACCACCGCACCGCCGCGCGGTACCCCGAGTCGGAGGAGGCGCTCCGGGAGGCGCTTCGGCTGCGGCGCGCGGAGCACGACGGCGACCACGAGGACGTGGCGGAGAGCCTGACCGAGCTCGGGAGCCTGTTCCTGTTCGTCGACCGCCTCGCGGAGGCGGAGCCGATGCTCCGCGAGGCGCTGGCGATGCGCCGCCGCCTCCACGGCGAGTCCGACCTCCGGGTCGCCGAGAACCTCGGCCGCCTCGGCCACCTCCTCGTCTCCCGGGACGAACGGACCGAGTCGCGCGCGCTCCTGGAGGAGGCACTGCGGATCCGGCTCGAGCGGCTCGGCGAGGACGACGCGGCGACGGTCGCCTCGATGCACCAGCTCAGCCAGCTCCACCAGCGCGCGGGCGACCTCGACGAGGCGCGCGCGCTGCAGGAGCGGGCGCTCCGCATCCGGAAGGAGCGGGGGATGCCGGCGCCGAGCGTCGCGGCCGGGCACGGGATGCTCGGGCGCATCGCGCAGGCGCGGGGCGACCTGGAGACGGCCGAGCGGGAGCTGCGGCGGGCGAGGGACCTCCGCGCGGAGGCGCTCGGCCCGGAGCACGAGGACGTCGCCGTCGCCGCGGGCGAGCACGCGTTCGTCCTCGCCGCCCGCGGTGAGACCGCCGCGGCCCTGGCCGAGGCGGAGGAGGCGCTCCGGATCGTCCGCCGGACCCTCCCCGCGACCCACCCGCACGTGATGACGCTGCGGGTCGACGTCGCCGCGTATCGCGCCCGCCTCGGCGCGCTCGACGTCGCGGAGGAGGAGCTCCGGAGCGCGCACGCGGAGACGGTCGGCGGCAGCGGGCGGCTCGCGTCGGCGCTCGAGCTGCTCGCCGTCGCGCGCCTCGAGCGGGGAGAGCTCGAGGCGGCCGGGGAGCTCCTGCGGCTCGCGCTCGGCCAGGTCCGTCGGCTGCGCGACGCGCCGCCGGAACGGGCGGCCGGGATCCTCGGATCGCTCGGTTGGATCGCCGGCGAACGGGGCGACCCCGAGACGGCGCGGGCGAACCTCGCGGAGGCGGTGGCGCTCCTCGACGGTCACGAGGACGACCCGGCGCACGCCGACTTCCTCGCTCGGCTCGCGACGCACCTCCGCGCCCTCGGTCGGGAGGAGGAGGCTCGCCGGGCCGCGGCGTCCGCGCGGGCCTCGTTCGAGGCCGCCGCTCGCGAGCGGGAGTCCGCGCGGTGGTCCGACGCCGACCTCCGCACGCGGGCGCGGACGGAGCGACTCCTGCGGGAGCTCGAGGCGGCGCCGGGCGATTGACGCGATCTTGATCCGTCCCTGAGTCCGCCGCCGCACGCGGCGGCGAACATGCGCTTCCCCAACGGGGCGCCCCGAGGCACGGACCCTCTCCAGCCTGCCAACCCAACCGGATCGACGGGGCGCCCCTCCTTCCCTCCTCCTCCCCCGTCGAGCCCGCGCTCAGTCGAGCAGTCCGCTCGACTCCTCCTCCGACGCCAGGTACTTCTCGGTGTACCCCGGATCGACGTCCCGGCAGACGTCGGTGATGCGCGCCGCCAGGTCGTCGTAGTCCGGGTCCTCGGTCCGCCGGTGGAACTCGCCGGCGAGGATCACGAACCGGAGGAGGTGGCGGAAGACGATCCCCTCGTTCTTCTGGAGCGTGCGCGACGCGACGAACGAGTGGAAGTCGCCCTGCGAGTCGAACACGCCCCCGCCGATCCACTTCGGCTGCACGTCGACCTCGTCCGGCTCGGCGAGCTTCGCCTCGAACGCGATCTTCAGCATCTCGGGGAACGACGGCGGCTTCTCCTCCTCCTCGGCCCACGGGTCGAAGTCGCGCCGCTCCTCCTCCTCCGACGGGTCCGGGGCGAGCTTCACGCCCATCTTCAGCATCGCCGGTTCGAGGACGTTCTCCTGGAGCGGGCCCTTCTCCATGTCCCAGGGGATCGCCGCCGCCCGCGCCACGCCGGGCGCCACGTTCAGGAGCGACTCGAGCGCCATGACCTTCTCGTCGTACGACGCCGGACCGAGCTCCTTCGCGAGCCAGACCCCGAACAGCGGGTCGATGGAGCGGAACGCGCGGAGGTCGTCGATCGAGTCGTCGACCTCGACCGCGTCGTCCCCGACCAGGCGGACGTAGCCGAACCCCTGGAGGTTCTTCAGCATGTGATCGAGCTGGCGCTGGTACCCCTCGAGTCGCTTTGGCGTGTCGAGCCGCTTCTCGACGAAGGCGCGCACCGCCTTCAGGTCGGGGAGGTGCGAGAGGAGGAAGATCAGGACGGGGTACGGGATCATGCCGCCCGAGCGGAGGTTCGCCGGGCCGGCCTTGACGAGGTTCTCGAACTGCCCCTCCGTCCAGTACTGCTCGGTGTTCCGGCGCTTCGGTCGCTTCTTCTCGAGCTGCTTCTTCGCCCGCAGGATCCCCGGGTCCTTCGAGCCGGTGTCGAGCTGCTCCCACTTCTCCTTCCACTTCCGGATCTTCACGTCGTCCTCGTGGGCCATCGCGAAGACGTACCCCTGCGAGTCGAACTGGGGTCGGCCGGCGCGGCCGAACATCTGGTGGGCGCTGGACGACGGGATCAGCTTCTTCGCGCCGTGCTTCCCCTTCAGGAGCGTGGTCAGGACGACGGAGCGCGCGGGGAGGTTGATCCCCGCCGCGAGCGTCTCGGTGCAGACGACGAACGGCACCAGCTTCTCGAGGAAGAGCGCCTCGACGAGCTCCTTGTGCCGCGGCAGGACCCCGGCGTGGTGGACGCCGACGCCGCGGATCAACATCTGCTTCAGCTTCGGCGCGATCCCCTTCGTCATGTCCTCCGGCTCGAGCATCTCCTCGATGCGCGCGCGCGTCTCCTTCGAGACGAGCGGGAGCCCCTTCAGACGCTCCGCGATCTCCCAACAGGCGTCCCGGACGAAGCAGAAGACGAGCGCCGGCGTGCGGTTCGTCGCGTCGTCCTCCGTCACCATCGTCGGGAGGTGCTCGTTCAGGAGCCGCTCCTCGACCCAGCGGAAGTCGAGCGGGACGCGGCGCTCGTCGGTCCGCGCGAGCCGGAGCGAGCGGCCGTGCTTCTCGCGCAGCCAGCCGATGAAGTCCATCGGGTTGCCGACCGTCGCGGAGAGGAGCATCAGTCGGACGTGCTTCGGGAGGAGGACGAGCGAGAGCTCCCAGACGATCCCGCGCTCGGGCTCGTGGAACCAGTGGAACTCGTCCATGACGACGGCGCTGACGTCGTCCATCGACACCTCGTCCGACAGGAGGTGGTTCAGGAGGATCTCGGCGACGACGATCTTCACCAGCGCGTCGGGGTTCACCTTCCGGTTGCCGGTGATCAGCCCGACGTCCTCCGGGTCGAACCCCCAGTCCTCCGCCTTCGTCTGGAACTCGCGGAACTTCTGGTCGGTCAGCGCGATGAGCGGGGTCGTGTAGTACAGGACCGTCCCGGTCTCGAGCGCCTCGAACAGGGCCGCCTCGGCGATCAGGGTCTTCCCCATCCCGGTCGGGGCGGTGACGAGCATGCCGTCGTCGCACTCGAACCACGTCAGGAGCGCCTCCTCCTGGAACGGGTAGAGCTCGAACGGGACGACGTCGAGGAACTGCTCGCAGACGGAGTCGCGGTCGGTGGAGGCCATGGAGGGAGGATACGTCCGCCCGCGCCGCTCCGTGCGCGCGGTCGCCGTTCGGGGAAAGGTTTCGCGGAAAACGGGCGTCCCCGGGCCGGGCGCGCGGCGATTCCCCTCGGGTCCGACCCCTCCCCGATCCACCGGAGACTCCCATGAAGCGCGCCGCCTCCCTCGCCCTCTCCGTCCTCGCCCTCGGCCTCGCTCCGTCCGCGTCGGTCGCCTCGACGCATCCTCCGATCCCGTTCGAGGAGGTGCTGAGACGGGCGGACGTCGGCTTCCACGGCGTCGTGACCGCGACGCGGGAGGTCGCCCCGGAGGGGATCGAGATGGCGTTCACCGTCGTCACCTTCGCCGTCCGGGAGGTCGCGTTCGACCGCACCGGCGGGGTCGGCGACACGATCGAGCTGACGTTCGCCGGCGGCCGCCGCGGCGACCGGCACGTCGCCGTCGCCGGCGTGCCCCGGTTCGCGGTCGGCGACGAGGCGGTGCTGTTCGTCCGCCACGACAGCCTCCGGTACGCCGATCCGGTGATCGGCGGGCCGCAGGGGCGGTTCATCGTGACGCGCGACGAGGAGACCGGCCGGGCGACCGTGCTGACGGCCGGTCGGCGCGGCCTGACGCTCCCGGCGGACGGTGGAACCGAGCCGGTCGCCACCGCGGCCCGCGTCGAGCGGATCGCCGGCGGCCGGCCGGTCTTCGCGGCCCCCGCCCCGCGCGCCGCCGCTCCGCTTCCGGACTCGCTCACCGTCGGCGCGGAGGTCCGCCGGGCCTCCGAGGCCCCCGCGACGGCCGAGGCGGCCCTTCCGGACCGGATCGCCGACGTCGCCGCGTTCCTCGCCCACGCCCGGAAGATCGCCGACCGGCGCTGATTCCGCGTCCCCGGCCGTCGCGCCCTCCGATTCCTCCGTCGTCCGCACCGTCCCCCTCCTCCACCGGGCGCCCGCGCGCCCCCGTTCCCCGAGGTGAACCATGTCGCTCCGCACCGCCTCCGTCGTCGCTTCGATCGCCGCCTTCGCCCTCTGTGCCGACGCGCTCCGAGCCGGGGTCCCCGTCGCCCACGGCTGGAGACCGCCGTTCGCCGTCCTCGAGCAGGTCCCGTCGTCGTCGTCGACCCATTACGCGAACGGCCAGGCGATGACGGTCTGGAACCAGCAGGCGGACCTCTTCCGGACGTCGTCGTACGTCGGCGGGTGGGGACCGAACGGCGCGAGCGAGTTCGCCGGGTTCCCGAGCGACCAGGAGCTGTTCCAGACGTACGGCTACCACTGGAACGGGTACCTCGCGCTGACCGTCACGACGTACTTCGACGGCCCGAAGAAGAAGATCGTCGAGTCGGACGTCGTCGCGAACCCGGGGTACGGGTGGACGTGGGACCCGGCGAAGGCGGGCGGCAACACCTTCTACTACCCGCCGGTCCTCATGCACGAGCTGGGGCACGCGTGGGGGTTCCAGATGTTCAACGAGACGTACGACTACGACGTCCCGACCGTGATGGGGCCGGGCTTCGCGAACCCGTGCCAGGACCACTACGGCGTCCACGTCCACGACGCGGTGACGATGCGGAACGGCTACCAGGGGATCACCGCCCTCCCGAGCACCCGCGACGTGTCGGTCGCGTGCCACCGCGCGACGAAGGGGAACCTGAACCCGAGCACCCTGAACCAGACGACGTTCCAGCCCGGGCAGACGCTGACCGTGAAGAACGTGATGATCGAGAACGTCGGGAGCCAGACCCTGTCGAACGTGCGGGTCCGCCTCCACGTCACGAAGGGGACGAAGGTGACGTCGAACGACGCGTTCATCGCGGAGTGGACCTTCTCGTCGTTCCCGGCGTTCACCGAGGGGGTGTACGACTTCAGCGCGGCGATCCCGGCGGCGATGGCCGGGGCGACCTGGCGCGTCGGCTTCTCGGTCCGACCGGACGGCCCGAACGGCGCCGACGACAACGGCCACAACGACGCGGCGACCGTGCTCTACCCGATCGCCGTCGTCGACGCGCCCGGGCCGCCGCCGTGCTCGGACGACGCGTTCGAGCCGAACGACTCGATCCAGACGCCGGCCACGGTCGCCGAGACGACCGGCGCCGGGTACACCGGGCTGAAGATCTGCGGCAGCGACTCCGACTGGTACCGGGTCTGGGTCGAGCAGGGGGACCGCCTGCAGGTCGACCTCTCCTTCTCCCACGCGATGGGCGACCTCGCGCTCTGGCTGTTCGACGACGCCGGCTACATCGGCGGCTCGACCTCCCAGACCGACGGCGAGTCGTTCGTCGTCCAGAGCGCGCCGGTCTCCGGCTGGTACCTGATCCACGTGAACGGCATCCAGTCCCCCGACACGCCGTACTCGATGCAGATCACGATCGACCCGCCGTCCGGCGGGAGCGGCAGCGGGTCGGGCCCGGCGACCTTCGTCCCGGGCGACACCCTCGCGGGGACGATCGACGCGGCCGGCGCCGTCCGCGAGGCGGAGTTCGACGGCGTGGCCGGCATGCGGCTGACGGTCGAGGCGAACCTCCTGTCGAACGGGCTCGACGTCGACGTGACGCTGATCGACCCGGACGGCGCGGCGGTGAAGACCGAGGACCTCGAGAAGAAGGGCGAGGACGAGACGTTCCAGCTGAAGGCGTCGGGGACGTTCACGCTCCGGATCGTCGGGCAGGGACAGAAGACCGGCGCGTTCGAGATCGCGACCGAGCGGAAGCTCCCGAAGGGCGTCACCAAGGCGAAGAAGAAGACGCTGAAGGGGAAGACGGGGAAGAACGTGACGACGTTCAAGTCGATCGCCGGCGCGTGGATCGACGTCCCGGTGGTGCCGAAGAACGGGACGCCGGACACGCTCGTCGCCCGCCTCTTCCGGCCGGACGGGACCGAGTTCGACCTCCAGACGAACTACGACACCGACGGCCTCTCGCTCGTCGACGTCCTCGTCGACCGGTCGGGCGTCTGGACGCTCCGTTACGACGGCTTCCCGAGCCCGAAGAACAAGCTGAAGACGACGGTCGTGCCGACCTCCCTCCCCGCTCCGGGCGGCACGCTCGTCACGCTCCCCTGAACCGACGCCCGCCGGCGGACGGTACGATCGGCGGGATGGACCTCGAACGGCTGAAGACCCCCTGCGCGCTCGTCGACCTCGATCGGCTCGAGGCGAACGCGCGGGGGATGGCGGCGCGGGCCGAGGCGCTCGGGGTCCGGCTGCGGCCGCACGTGAAGACGCACAAGTGCGTCGAGATCGCCGAGCGCCAGGTCGCGCCGTCGTTCCGGGGGGTGACGGTCTCGACGCTCGCGGAGGCGCACGCGTTCGCGGACGGCGGGTTCACCGACCTGACCTGGGCGTTCCCGCTGCCGCCGGACCGGGCCGACGAGGCGCTCGACCTCGCCCGCCGCGTCGACGCGCTCCACCTGACCGTCGACCACGAGGCGAGCGTCGACGCGCTGGAGCGCGCGTGCCGCCGGCGGGGCGCCCCCGCCTCCGTCCTGCTGGAGGTCGACTGCGGCGATCGCCGCGCCGGCGTCGACCCGTCGACCGACCGCGCCCTCCGCCTCGCGACGCGGATCGCCGACGCCGACGCGCTCGCGTTCCGCGGGCTCCTGACGCACGGCGGGCACGCGTACGGCGCGAGGAACCGGGACGAGATCGCTCCCGTCGCCGCCGCGGAACGGGACGTCGTCGTGCGGCTCGCGACGCGGCTGCGGGAGGCGGGAATCGACGTCCCGGAGGTGAGCGTCGGCTCGACGCCGACGATGCGGGTCGTCGACCGGCTCGACGGCGTCACGGAGATCCGCCCGGGGAACTACGTGCTGTTCGACGCGTTCCAGGCCGCCATCGGGAGCTGCGCGCTCGAGGAGGTCGCGATCTCGATCCTCGCCACGGTCGTCGGCGCGTACCCGGAGCAGCGGAAGGTGATCGTCAACGCCGGGGCGATCGCCCTCTCGACCGACCCGGGCCCGACCCACGTCGCCCCGGACTGCGGCTTCGGCGTCGTCGCGACCGCGGACGGACGGACCCTGCACGACGACCTCCGCGTCTTCGCCCTCTCGCAGGAGCACGGCCAGATCCGCGGCGACGGCGTCACCGACCGCTTCCGCATCGGCGACCGACTCCGCGTCCTCCCGAACCACGCCTGCGTCGCCGCCGCCCAGCACGATCGGCTGTTCGCCGTCCGGGACGACGCCGTCGTCGAGACGTGGCGCCCGGTCCGCGGGTGGTAGGTCGCCCGCCGCTACGGCAGGCTCTCGATCAAGGCGTCGATGTCGTCCGCCGTCAGGTGCACGGCGCCGGTCTCGAGCATCTTCCGGACGTGGACGTGGTTCGCCTCGCCGCGCGGGAAGCCGACGTTCTTCCCGTCCGACTCCCGGTTCGACTCGACGAGCTTCTCGCCGTCGGGGGAGAGGAAGCAGAACCAGGGGATGCCGCCCGGCTCGCCCGTCCGCGTCCGGTCCAGCAGCCGGCGCCCCCCGATCGTGCGGTCGATGTCGACCTTGCAGTCGACGAACTCCTTCTCGAGGAGCGGCCGGACTTCGTCGCTCGCCATCCAGTCCTCGAGCTCGTGACAGTTGCCGCACCAGGGGGCGCCGAAATGGAGGAACACCCGCTTCCCCTCCGCCTTCGCGCGCTCCTTCGCCGCCGCGACGATCTCCTTCGCGGACCGCCGCGCGGCCTGGTGCTCGGTCAGGAACTCGACGAACCGCTTCGCGTCGACCCGCTCGCCGTCGAGGAACGCGGCGGCGTCCTCTCGCGCCACGACCTTCCCGTCCGGGGCGAGCACCGTCAGGCGCCCCTCCCGTCCGGTCTCCACGTGAACCACGTCGTACTCGTACGTGAGCTTCTCGCGCACCTTCCTCGTCCCCTTCATCGCCGCGCGGACGGCGACGGCCGCGTCGTCCTCGCCCAGGACGAGCAGGACCCGCCGGTCGTTCTCGGCCGCGGCGGCGCGCGCCGCGTCGAGGCCGGGGATCGGGGCCGGGGACTCGGCCGGCGCGGCGGCGGGGGCGAAGAGGGCGGCGACGAGGGAGAGGGAGACGAGCACGGCGGGACCTCCGGACTTGGGGGGAGGGGGGGACGGGCGCGGGACCGAGGCGGTCGAACGTTCGTACGACGCGGACCGCCCCGGGTTCCCGACTCGACGGACGGTCAGCCGGCCGCCTCTTCCTGGAGCTTCCGCGCCTCCTCCGAGGGGACGTGGTCGGAGTGGCACGAGAGCTTCCCGTCGTCCTCCTCGTGGACGACCGCCTTCGTCTTGCTCGCCAGCCGGTAGATCTCGGACGGGTCGAGGTAGCCGCGCGAGGCGAGGATCGCCTGCTGCTCCTCGGTCAGCGCCGGCGAGCGCTTCGCCTTCCCCGCCTCGAACCCCTCCGCCTTCCCGGACGCGAACTCCTGGATCTCCTTGCTGATCCGGACCGAGCACCAGTCGTGCCCGCACATCGCGCAGAAGTCGGTGTCGACGTCGAGGTCCTCGTCGTGGTACGCCCGCGCGGTGTCGGAGTCGAACGCCAGCTCGACGTGCTTCTCCCAGTTCAACGCCGCGCGCGCCTTCGTCAGCTCGTCGTCCCAGTCGCGCGTCCCCGGGATCCCGAGCGCGACGTCCGCCGCGTGGGCCGCGATCTTGTACGCGATGCACCCCTGCTTCACATCGTCGCGCTTCGGCAGGCCGAGGTGCTCCTTCGGGGTGACGTAGCAGAGCATCGCGCAGCCGAACGAGCCGATCATCGCGGCGCCGATGGCCGAGGTGATGTGGTCGTAGCCCGGCGCGATGTCGGTGGTCAGCGGCCCGAGGGTGTAGAAGGGGGCCTCGTGGCAGTGCTCGAGCTGCTCGTCCATGTTCTGCTTGATCTTGTGCATGG
>JAUIEL010000128.1 GCA_030428825.1 bacterium | reverse complement strand
CGTCCCGTTGTCGACCGTGATCACGAGGCGGGCCTCCCGCTCGCGAATCGCGGCGATCCCGCGGTCGGTGAGCGAGTACCCCTCCTCGAGGCGGTTCGGGATGTACGACGAGACGTTCGCGCCGACCGCCCGGAGGAAGCCGGTGAGGAGCGCCGTCCCCGACACGCCGTCCGCGTCCGAGTCGCCGTACACCACGATCGGCTCGCGCGCCCGGAGCGCCGCGAGCACGCGCTCGACCGCGCGCTCCATGTGCGACATCGTGAACGGGTCGGAGAGCGAGGAGAGCCCGGGGCGGAGGAACGCCTCGGCCTCGGCGGTCGACTGGATGCCGCGGTTGACGAGCACGCGGGCGCCCAGGGCCGACAGGCGGGCCGACCGGGCGATCGCCTCCTGCAGCGGGGCGTGATCGGGATGGAAGCGCCACCGGTACGACATGCGACCATGGAAGCCTCGGCGGGGGCCCGGGTCAAGCGAGCGCCTCGTTCCGTCGAACGGGCGCGGGGTTTCCCCGGGCGGTCGCGAGCATCTACACTGCCGGGATGACCGAGAAGGCCTCGCTCCTGCGCCGCATCCCGAAGGTCGACGCGCTGCTCGAGCGGGTCGAGCGGCACGAGGACCTGCGGGCGCTCTCCCGCCCCCTCCTGGTCGAGGTCGTCCGGGGAGTCGTCGACCGGCACCGCGCCGCGCTCGCCGCCGGCGAGTCGACCGACGTCGAGGCGCTGTTCGGCGAGGCCGGGTTCGCGTCCGCGGTCCGCGCGGCGGCGGCCCGGGTCCTGCGACGGAAGCACCGAGGCGTCGTCAACGCGACCGGGATCCTCCTCCACACCGGCCTCGGCCGCGCGCCGCTCTCCGCCGCCGCCGTCGACGCGGCCCGCGACGCCGCGCGCTACGCGGTGGTCGAGGTCGACCCGGACACCGGCGAGCGCGACCTCCGCGAGAACCGGATCGCGGCCCTCCTGTGCGAGCTGACCGGCGCCGAGGCCGCGACCGTCGTCAACAACAACGCCGCCGCCTGCCTGCTCACGTTGCGGGCGCTCTCCGAGGGGCGGGACGCGATCATCGCCCGGGGGGAGCAGGTCGAGATCGGCGGCGGGTTCCGGATGCCCGACGTCATGGCCGCCTCCGGCTGCGGCATGGTCGAGGTCGGAACGACGAACCGGACGTACGCGAGCGACTACGAGGCGGCGATCACCGAGCGGACCGCGCTCCTGCTGAAGATCCACACGTCGAACTTCCGCGTCGTCGGCTTCACGCACGCCCCGGCCGAGGAGGAGCTCGCCGCGCTCGCCCGGTCCCGCGGCGTCCGGTACGTCCACGACCTCGGCTCGGGGATGCTCCGCCCGGTCCCGGTCTCGCCGCTCGAGGACGAGCCGTCGGTCCGGGCGTCGGTCGAGGCGGGCGCGGACGTGGTGATGTTCTCCGGCGACAAGCTGCTCTGCGGCCCGCAGGCCGGCCTGATCGTCGGGCGTCGCGAGTGCATCGATCGGGTCCGGAGCCATCCGCTCTACCGGGCGGTCCGCCCCGGCAAGCTCGATCTCGCGTCGCTCGAGGCGACGCTCTTGGCCTGGCGGCGCGCGCCGGAGGGGCTCCCCGCGCTGCCGCTCTACGAGATGCTCGGTCGGGACCGGGAGACGCTCGACGCGATGGCCGGCCGCGTCGCCGCCGGTCTCGACGGCCTCCCGGGCGTCCGCGCGACCTGCGTCGACACCGAGGGGTTCCTCGGCAGCGGCTCGGCGCCCGTCCGCCGGGTCGCCTCGCGCGCGGTCGCCCTCGAGGTCGCCGGCGCGAGCCCGGACCGCCTCGCCGACGCCTTGCGCCGCGGCGACCGCCGGGTCTATGCCCGCATCGACGGAGACCGCGTCCTTCTCGACGTGAGGACCGTCTTCGACGAAGAGGTCGAGCCGCTGCTCGAGTCCGTGGCCGCCGCGGTCGCGGCGAGGAAGGAAGAGCCTTGAGCGGGAAGCAGCGCCGGAAGCAGCAGGTCCGCCTGACGAGCTGGTCGTCTTGCGCCGGGTGAGCGGCGAAGCTTCCGCCGGGGGACCTCGTGAAGGTCCTGGACAAACTGCCGAAGGTGACGGACGAGAATCTGCTCGTCGGATCCGAGACGCTCGACGACGGCGGCGTGTATCGCCTGACCGACGACACCGCGCTCGTGCAGACGCTCGACTTCTTCCCGCCGGTCGTCGACGACCCGCGTTGGTTCGGCCGGATCGCCGCCGCCAACGCGCTCTCCGACGTCTACGCGATGGGGGGGCGCGCGCTGACCGCCATGAACATCGTCGGCTTCCCGAAGGAGCTCGACGTCGAGATCCTCGGCGAGATCCTGGCCGGCGGCGCGGAGAAGATCGTCGAGGCCGGCGCGGCGCTGGTCGGCGGGCACTCGGTCCAGGACACCGAGGTGAAGTACGGCCTCTCGGTGACCGGGCTCGTCCACCCCGACCGGATCACCTCGAACGCGCACGCGAAGGTCGGCGACGTCCTCGTGCTGACGAAGCCGCTCGGCATGGGGACCGTGGCGACCGCCATGAAGATGGAGAAGGTCGACGACGCGGCGATCGAGCGGGCGTGCGTCCAGATGGCGACCCTGAACCGGGGCGCCGCCGAGGCGCTGGCCGAGGTCGGCGGCCGGGCGGCGACCGACGTCACCGGCTTCGGCCTCCTCGGTCACGCGCGCGGGATGGCCGAGGCGAGCGGTTCGACCCTCGTGTTCGAGGCGTCGAAGCTGCCGCTGTTCGACGGCGTCGTCCCGCTGGTCGAGGCCGGCCTCCTCTCGGGCGGCGCGGCCCGGACGCGGCTCTTCCTCGGGGCGACCGCCGACCTCTCGGACGCCGTCCCGCTCGCGGTCCAGAACCTCGCCCTCGACGCGGAGACGTCCGGAGGCCTCCTCGTCGCGGTCCCCGCCGACCGGGCGGACGCGCTGCTCGAGGCGCTCGGGCGGCGCGACACCCCGTGCGCGACGGTCGTCGGCGAGGTCGTGCCGCGCGACGGCGAGGTCCGCGTCCGGCTTCGCTGAGTCCCCCCGGCGACCGCCGGAACGCCGACGGGACGAAGAAAGTCCGCCCCCGCGCCCCCGGGAAATCGACTATCCTGGCCCGCCCTTGTCGGGCGGTCCCGGAACCGCTGCCCCCGTAGCCGAGCTCCCCAGCCATGACGAACGAAGAGAAGATCGACGAGAACGCGATCCGCGCCCAGCTCGACGCCGCGATGGAGAAGATGGACGGGCCGATCGAGCCGGCCGCCCCCTCCGCCGAGGACGCGAGCGACGAGAAGGACCGCGGCTCCTCCCGCGGCGGCGACCCGCACCTCCACCAGGGGACGATCGCCTCGATCAACGACAAGGAGGTCATGGTCGAGCTCGGGCCGCGCACGCAGGGCGTGATCTCGGTCGAGGAGTTCGACGACCCGCCCGAGGTCGGCCAGCAGTTCGAGTTCTCCCTGGTGTCGATCCAGGACGGTCTCTGGACGCTCTCGCGGAAAGAGGCGCGGACCCTCGCCACCTGGCGCGAGCTCGAGAAGGGGAAGGCGGTCAAGGCGACGGTCATCGGAGAGAACTCCGGCGGCCTCGAGCTGAAGGTCGGCCCGGTCTCCGCCTTCATGCCGGCCTCCGAGGTCGACGTCCACCGGGTCGAGGACTTCGCGCCGTACGTCGGCCAGACGTTCGTCTGCGAGGTGATCGAGGTCGCCCGGAAGCGGAAGCGGGTCGTCCTCTCCCGCAAGGGGATCCTCTTCCGCGAGCGGCGCGAGGCGCGCGAGCGGACGCTCGAGACGCTCGCGCCGGGACAGGTCGTGAAGGGGAAGGTCGAGAAGCTCGAGAGCTTCGGCGCGTTCGTCGACATCGGCGGCGGCCTCTCCGGCCTCCTCCACGTCTCGAACATCTCCCACAAGCGCGTCGGCGACCCCTCGTCCGTGCTCGAGGTCGGCCAGGAGCTCGAGCTCCAGGTGCTCGAGATCAAGAACGGCGGCAAGCGGATCGGCCTCGGGCTGAAGCAGCTCCAGGCGGATCCCTGGGACTCCGTGCGCGACAAGTTCCGCGTCGGTCAGGTCGTCCCCGGCAAGGTCGTCCGGATCGCCGAGTTCGGCGCCTTCGTCGAGATCGCCGAGGCGGTCGAGGGGCTCCTGCACAAGTCCCAGCTCGCCCCCGAGCGCGTCAACCGCGTCGAGGACGTCGTGAACGTCGGGGACGAGACGACCGTCCGCGTCCAGGCGATCGACCCCGGCCAGCGCCGCATCTCCCTCTCGCGCCTCAGCGACCGCGGCAACCTCATCGGCTCCGAGGACGACGTCGGCGCCGAGGAGGTCGACAAGTACATGAAGCAGGGCGGCCGCGAGTCGTCCGGTCAGAACCTCGGCAGCATCCTCCGCGCCGCCCTGGAGCAGTCGCAGAAGAAGGGATAGCGCGCCGCGCGGGCAGGAACGCGTTCGGGAACGTCTGCGCGTTCGCGACGGCGGGGGCCGGGAAGGGGAGGCGCTCTCCGACCCGCTCACGTCCTCGCGCGATGCGTCTTTGTCGGTCTCCGCTCGGTTTCGAGTCGCGCTGCGGGGTCGCTCTCGGAGACACCTCCCCTTCCCGTCCCCCGCCTCGCCCGCTCCGGACTTCCTCACCCGATTCCTTGGGGTGAAAGAGGGGGAGTCCGGAGAGGACCCATGGGATGGGCGAGTCGCGTGTCCCGAAGTGTGACGATCCTGCTCCGCGCCAGCGGCCTCTCCCCTGCTCTCGTTGCTCTCCCCTGCTCTCCCCTGCTCACTTCTGGAATATCGGCAGGTACTCCGCGGGGATCCTCAACAACAGGCATGCGACCGCCGTGCCGAACGCGTCGCCCGGTCCGACGCTGTTGATCCAGCGGCCGTCCGGCTCCTGGCGGGCGAGGAGGTCGTCGCGGAGGCGCTCCCAGTACCGTTCCCAGCGGCGGCCGCCCTCGTGGTGGAACGCCTGGGCGGCGTAGTAGTTCCCGTACCAGAAGTAGTAGTGGTACGGGTAGATCCGGCTCACCTCGTCGTAGTGGTCCTCGAGGTACCGGAGGGCGCCGCCGTAGCGGGCGCGGTCGTAGACGCCGGCGCTGTGGAGGGAGGTGACGGCGGCGGCGTTGATCGCGTACGAGGTCTTGGTGTACGCGGCGCGGCCGTGGATCTTGTAGTAGAAGGCGCCCTCGTAGCGGCCCGACTCGATCCGGCTCCGTTCGACGTAGTCGATGACGCGCTCGATCCGGCTGCCGTTGACGCGGATGCCGATGTTCCTCGCGGCGCGGAGCGACTGGACCTGGCAGACGGTGACCGAGAGGTCGGTCTCGATCGTCTTCGGGGAGTAGCGCCAGCCGCCGTGGACGTTCTGCGCCTCCTCGACGAATCGGACGGCCTTCCGGAGCGCCTCGTCGACGACGAGGCGGCGCGACTCGGACATGCCGTGGACCTGCGACAGGAAGAGGGTCGCGAACGCCTGGCTGTACATCCGGCTCTCGTTGTCGGAGATGTAGCCGGCGTCGTTCTGTTTCGAGAGGAGGTAGTCGATGGTCCGGTTGACGACGTCGCGGTACGGGCCGCGGTCGGGGACGTGGCCGTCGGCGAGGAAGGCGAGGCCGGCGAGGGCGGAGACCCCGGGGTGCCCGTCGCCCCGGATGCCGTGGCGCGTCGGGTCGAGGACGAGGTAGCCGTCGCCGCGCTTGTGGCCGACCGCCCCCTCCCAGCCGCCGTGCTCGCCCTGGCGCCGCGCGAGCCACGCGAGCCCCTTCCGGACCGCGGCGTCGATCTCGGCGTGCCGGCCGGCGTCGGCGCGCGACCGGATCTCCTCCGACAGCTCGGACTGTCCGGACGCGGTCGCGGCGAACACGAGCAGGAGCGGGACGGCGGCGCGGAGAGGCCTGGCCATGCGGTCATCGTACCTCCTGCCGGGTGCCGCGCCGGCGCCGTCGCTTGACGGAACTCCGGTTTCGACGTGCAGACAGTAGGATCCGCCGAAACGGAGCGCTCCCCGCATGGCCGAATTCCGCCGAACCGTCGTCGAGGCGTGCCTCGTCGGCGTCCTCCTCCTCCTCGTGGCGATCGCCGCGAACGAGGCGTACCCCGACGGGCTCGAACTCCGGCGCGACTACTTCCGCCCGGACGTGCGCCCGCTCCCCGCCGACACGCCGGCGACGGCCGCGACGACTCCGCCGCCCGAGCGTCCGGACGGGACCCCGGACGTCGCGCCGGAGGGGGCGACGCCGCCGGGTGACCCCGTCGCCGCGGCCGCGCCGTCGGACGAGGAGATCGCGAAGGTCGAGGCGCGCATCCGGGCCGAGGGGCTCCAGACGATCTCGCACGCGGAGGTGGTCGAGCTGTTCGAGGACCCGATCTACCAGGACGGCGCGTACGTCTTCGTCGACGCGCGGAACGACGCGCACTACGAGGCGGGGCACGTTCCCGGCGCGTACCAGTTCGATCACTTCCGCATGGAGCGGTACGTGAACGAGGTCGTGCCGGCGTGCCAGGGGGCGCTGCGGGTCGTCGTCTACTGCTACGGCCGCGACTGCACCGACAGCGAGATCGCGGCGAAGCACCTGAAGAACTTCGGCGTCGACCCGTCGATCCTCGCGGTCTACGTCCCGGGCATCCAGGGGTGGTGCGCCGACGGACGCCAGGTCGAGAAGGGGCCGCGCGGGAGCGGCGAGATCGGAGCGTGCGACTCGTGAACCACCTCGCCTTCCTCGCCCGTGTCGCCCTCGGAGCGACGTTCGTCTGGCTCGGGCTCGCCAAGCTCGGCGCGCTCCCCGAGTTCCTGAAGGCGATCCGCGAGTACCACCTCGTCGACCACGGCCGCGCGATGACCTTCATCGCCGCGACGCTGCCGTGGGTCGAGGTGTTCGGCGGCGCCCTGCTCCTCCTCGGCGTCGCGGTGCGCGGGATCTCGCTCGTCTTCCTCGCGTTCCTCGCCGCGTTCACGTTCGCGATCGCGGCGCGCGGCGTCGACGTGGCGGCGGCCGACGGTCTCGCGTTCTGCGCGGTCGCCTTCGACTGCGGCTGCGGGACCGGCGTGGAGAACGTCTGCCGCAAGCTGGCCGAGAACGGCGCCCTGATGGTCTGCGCGCTCCTCGTGCTCTTCACGCGCGGCGGGCTCCGGCTCGGTCTCCGACCGCGCCTGCTCGGGGCGCGGACGACGACGGCGTAGGCCGGGCGCGCCGGCGCGTCGCGTCGCCCGCCCCTACGCGCCGAGGATCGCGCGCGGGACCGAGGACGCGGCCGCGGTCGCGCGCTCGCGGTCGACGCCGAGGGCGACCAGGTTCCCGACCGCCTCGTCGAGCAGCGCGACGGCGCCGGCGAGGTCGCCGGCGGCGTTCCGCGCCTCGCCGTCCCGCACGGTGAGCGTCTCGCCCCAGGTCGTGTACTCCCCGTCCGGCCGTCCGGCCGGGGGGGCGGCGTCGCTGATCAACGCGAGCTTGTCCGCCGGCTTCACGCGCAGCGCCAGCGCGAGCACGTCCGGGTGGACGTGGCGGAGGTCGGCGATCAGGTCGAGGCTCAGCTCGTCGCAGACGAGGCCGAACCCGATCGGCCCGGGCTCGCGGTGGTGGAACGGGCGCATCGCGTTGCAGAAGTGCGTGAGGTGGCGCGCCCCCGCGTCGACGGCGGCCTCGAGCTGGTCGCGCGTCGCCGCGGTGTGGCCGGCCGCCACCAGCCAGCCGCGTCCGGCGCACGCGCGGACGAGCTCGAGGCCGCCCGGGATCTCCGGCGCCAGCGTGATCATCGACCGGCCGGGGACGGCGTCCGCGAGGCGGAGGAACCGCTCGACCACCCGGGGATCGGCGGCGTCGAGGAGCGCCTCCCGATGCAGCGCGCCGGCCCGGGTCGGCTGCACGAACGGCCCCTCGAAGTGGACGCCGAGCGGCACGGCCCCGCGACCGTCCCCGTCGCGCCGGCCGGAGATCCACGGGGCGAGCCGGGCGAGCGCCGCCTCGAGGGCGTCGAACCCGACCGGGACGAGGGTCGGCAGGAAGGCGGCGTATCCCCGCGCGGCGAGGCCGAGCGCCAGGCGGTCGAGCTCCTCCTCCCCGGCGGTCAGGACGTCGACCCCGAACGCGCCGTGGAGGTGGAGGTCGACGTACGTCACGGCAGCGGCTCCTCGAGCGCCTCGCGGACCGAGCCGCGGTGGCGCTCCAACCGCTCGCGCGCCTCCTCGACGGAGCAGTCGAACCGGCCGCGGACGAGGCTGACCGGGAGGTCCCACTTCGAGCTCTCGAGGAGCGCCAGCGCCTCCGGCTTCTCACGCCCCGTGACGTCCGAGACGATCCGGGCCGCCCGGGCGCGGAGCTTCGTGTTGGTCGGGCGCATGGCGACCATCTCGTCGTCGTACACGAGCCCGAGCCGCTCCATGACGGCGGTCGAGAGCATGGTCAGCACCATCTTCTGGGCCAGCCCCGCCTTCATGCGGGTCGACCCGTTGACGACCTCCGACCCGGTGTGGAGCTGCAGCGCGAGGTCCGACGCCTCCGCGATCGGGGTCCCCGGGTTGCAGACGATCGCCACCGTGAGGGCGCCCTTCTCGCGCGCGTACTGGAGCGCCGAACGGACGTACGGGGTCGTGCCGCTGGCGGCGACGGCGACGACCGCGTCCGCGTCGGACAGCTTCCGCTTCTTCAGGTCCCGCGCGCCGGCGTCGACGTCGTCCTCGACCTCCTCGATGCTGAGCCGGAGCGACTTGTCGCCGCCGGCCATGAGCGCGACGACCCGGTCCGGGGCGATCCCGAACGTGGGGGGGAGCTCCGCCGCGTCGAGGACGCACATCCGGCCGCTGGTCCCCGCGCCGACGTAGAACCATCGTCCGCCGGCGCGGAGCTTCGCCGCGATCGCGTCGACCACCTCGGCGACGCTCGGGAGCGCCTTCCCGACCTCCTCGAACGCCTGGCGGTCGGCGTCGTGGATGCGTCGCAGGTACTCGAGAGTGTCGCTCATGCGTGACCTCCGAAGGGTCCCTTCCTATGATCTGCGGCTCGCGAGATCAAATTTCGATCCGATGGGAGCGGAAGGCGGCTGGTGTCGCCCGCGGTCTTCAAAGCCGTTTGCGGGGTTCCTCAAGGGGCTTCGGGTGGGTTCGATTCCCATGCGCTCCCGCCACCCGCCCCCTCCGCGGGGGCGGCCGGCGGTCCGCCTCAACGACCGAGGAACCGCTTCCGCACGATCAGACGCAGCATCTTGCCCGCGGTCTTCGCCAGCGCGAAGAACCCGGCGGAGTGCTTCGAGTCGCCCGCGACGCGCGGGTAGTACGACACCGGGATCTCGATCACGCGCCGGTGGGCGCGGAGCACCTCGATCATCAGCTCGGGCGAGAACTCGGGTCCGATCCCGACGAGGTGCGGCCGGATCCGCTCGTACACGTCGCGCCAGATCGCGCGGTAGGTGCATCCGACGTCGGTGAATCGAGGCTCCTGGCTCCACCAGAGCGCCTCGATGAACTTCCCGACCATGACGTTGGCCCACCGGACGACGCCGTGCATGTTCGTCCCCTGCTCGACCATCTGGCGGGTCGTGCGGGTCCCCATGACCATGTCCGCGTCCTTCATGAACTCGAGCATCTTGCCGAGGTCCTTCGCGCGGAACGAGTGGTCCGCCTCGACCAGCACGAGGATGTCCCCCTCCGCCTGGTCCATCCCGTGGCGGAGCGCGTCGCCGTAGCCGCGCAGCGGCTTCGAGAAGACCTTCGCCCCCTTCTCCCGGGCGATCTCGGCGGTCCGGTCCGTCGATTCGTTGTCGGCGACGACCACCTCGTGCACGTGCGGCGCGAAATCGTCGACGACGTAACCGATCGACCCCTCCTCGTTCCACGCGGGGACCACGACGCTGACGCGATAGTCGCGGAACTCCCGGCTCCGCACGAGGTAGTTCGCCAGGTTCTGGTCCTCGACGGAGTTGATGTTGAAGTAGTCCCCCTCGAGCGGGAGGGCGCGCACCGGCTTCCCCTCCCGGACGAGGGTCAGGATCGCGTCCGTCAGCTCGACGCGGCCGGAGCGGGCGTTCGGCGGCGTCCGTTCGATCGCGTCGAAGATGGAGGGGCGAAAGGCGTACGTGCCACACCCGAGGAGCGGCTCGCGGACCTCGACCGGCTTCTCCTCCAGGTCCTTCACGAGGCCCTCTTCGATCCGAACCGAGTAGTTCTTCCGGATCAGCTGGGGGTCCTCCGTCCGGAGCACGGCGCACCCGGCCTCCCACGGCTCCTCGAGCGGGAAGAGGTCGGCGTGGTTCGAGTCGAGGTACAGCTCGTCGCCGAGGATCGCGACGAACGGCTCGTCGAGCAGCTCCTTCGCCTGGTGGAGCCCGAGCGCGAGGCCCATCTTCGGGTTCCCGACGTCGACGTAGCGGACGCGGACCCCGAACGCGGAGCCGTCGCCGAGGCGCTCGCGGATCTGATCCGCGAGGTGCCCGACGATCACCACGACCTCTTCCACGCCGACCCGGTCGCGGAGGATCTCCAGGTTGCGCTGCAGGAGCGGCTTCCCGGCGATCTCGAGCATCACCTTCGGGATGTGGACGGTGCGCGGGTACGCGCGCACGCCGGCTCCCGCGGCCGGCAGGACGCCGAGTCGGATGCGTGAGGACATGGTCCGAAGTTCTTACCCGACGATGCCCGGATGTCCACTCGGAGAACGCGGCTCGTTCCCAAAGGAAAGCCGCTCGCCCCCCGCGAGAGGAGCGAGCGGTCCCCTTGTGTCCGCCTCGGCCGAAGGGAAAAAAACGTGCCGGAGCCAACCCCACCCAGCTGGATTGGCCCCGGCACTCCCCTGAACCCTGCGTCAGGTGAACCAGGTCCCGACACCCGGAACACCACTTCAGGAGGATCTCGGTTCCTTCGTGTCTTCCTCTTCGGAATCCTTGGCGATGATCCCTTCACAACCGTCATGCCAATCCCCCGACTCTTCTCGGTCATCGACACAATCCCTTGAGCCGATCGGATTTCGGAGTGCAGGGCTGCGGGCGGGCGTGGGGACCGTCGAGCCGGAGATCGCTTCGGGCTGAACCCGAGTTCCACCAAACATCAGGCTTACATACCTAAGCTACGTTCAGAATGAGACTTGCGCTCACTGAACCGGGGTTCAGCGAGCGCAAGTCCCGATCGTGAAAGTGATTGGGGCGTCGGCCGGGTGTGCGGCCGCGTCGGAACCCGGGTTCAGCCGTCGCGCGCGAGGAGTTCCCTCCCCGCCTCGGTGTCGGCGAACCGGTCGCGAATCCGGTCGTACAGCTTCTCGGCGCGGTCGGCCTTCCCGTCGGCGACGTACCCGTCCGCCTGCTCGAGGAGTTTCCGGGCCGCCCCTTCCTTCTTCGCCTGGTTCAGGGCGGCCTTGACGGCGCGGTTCCTCGACAGCTTCGCCCGCCGCTCCTTCGCCACCTTCTCGATCACCGAGCCGCGATAGCGGTCCACGATCTCGTCGAACCGGCTCATCCCCTCGACGAAGTCCTTCGCCGCGATCAGCGACTCCGCGTCCTTCATCTCCGACTTGCCGACCGCCTCGACCTCGTCGAGCAGCGCGAGCGCCTGCTTCACGAGCCCCGCCTCCGTCTTCCGCTCGCGGAACGGCTCGGCGAAGCGGATGACCGACTTGACGTCGCCGGCATCGATCCAGGCCCGGGCGTGGGCGATCTCCTGCCGCAGCCCGATCGCCTCCTCCTCGTCGAGCCCGTTCGGGAGCTTCCGCTCCGCCTCTTCGAACGCGTCGAGGAAGGCGTCCATCGGGTGCCGGTCGACCAGGACCCGGACGATCGTCTGGTCGGGGAGGACCAGCATGACCATCGGCGTCTTCACGACGCCGTCGCGGGCGAAGTCGCGGAAGATCCCGACCTCGTTCTTCTTGTGGCTGTTGCAGGCGATCGAGCCGAACTTCCCGCAGATCCGCCGCCGCTTCCCGTCTTCCTCGACCTCCTCGAAGCCGTGCAGGTCGGAGTCGCCCCGGTTGCCGACGACGTTCACCGTCCGCCGGGTCGCCTTCACGAAATCCGGCGCGTTCATCGTGTTCAGCCAGATGTCGTCGTTCGCCTCCTCGTCGTCCTGGATGACGGCGATCATGATCGGCACCCCGCGTGCGTTGGCTTCCTCGAACGCCTTGTCATAGGATTCGTGGAAGTGGATCCCCTCGGTCGCGGCCGCGGGGAAGGACAGCACGGAGGCGAGGGCGACTGCGAGTGCCGATGGCCGGCTCATGGGACACCTCGGGAGCGGTGGACGGTCGAATCGGTGGAATCGATGGTACGGCGGGGGGGGGAGGCGTCAAGCGATCCCGGTCGGCGCCTCGCGCCGCCGGGGCGCTCGCGGCGCTCCTGGCGCTCGCCGGCTGTCGGGTCCTGCCGCCGCCGACCTCCCCGCGGGACGTGCCGATCGACGCCCGGACGGCGTTCGAGACCGGCGTGCGACACGAGGCGAGCGGAGAGGACCGCTCGGCCCTCGACGCGTACCGGAACGCGATCCGGCGCAGCCCCGAGTACGTCGACGCCCACCGCGCG
>JAUIEL010000127.1 GCA_030428825.1 bacterium | reverse complement strand
CTCCATCTCGGCCACGATCGCGTCGCGCCGCGCGCTCCGCTTCGCCTGCGCCGCCGCCGCGCCGGCCGGTCCGTCGAGCGCCTCGAGGTCGCCGCGGATCTCGCCGACCCGCGCCAGGGCCACCCGGTCGCCGGCCGCCGCCTTGTCCGCCACTCCGTCGAGCTCGCGGACCAGCGCCTCGCGCTTCGCCGCCTTCGAGCCCGGAGCCGAGCCGGCCGCGTCGATCGCGTCGAGCGACGCGAGCTCGCCCTTCAGCTCGTTCATCCGCGCCAACGCGTCCGGGTCCCCGTTGGCCGCGGCCGCCGCGAGGCGGTCCATCTCGGCCAGGATCTCCCGCTTGCGCGCGTCGTTCGGGCCGCCGCCGAGCGCCGCGACGTCGGCCGCGTTCAGCTCCTGCAGCTCGCCCCGGATCTCGGCCAGCCGCGCGATCGCCTTCGGGTCGCCGGCCGCCGCCGCCTCGGCGAGCGAGTCCATCTCCTCCAGCAGCGCCTCGCGACGGGCGCTCCGCTCGGCGCGCGCGACGCTCTTCGCGGCGTCGCCGTCGAGGCTGGCGAGCTCCTTCTGGATCTCCTCGAGCCGGCGCTTCGCCGCCGGGTCGCCGGCGGCGGCCGCGTCGGCGAGCGAGTCCATCTCCTCCAGCAGCGCGGCGCGACGCTCGGCTTTCGCGGCCGCGTCGGGGTTCCGCGGCGCCTGCGCGTCGAGCTTCGCGAGCTCGTCCTTCACCTCCTTGAGACGGGCGACCGCCACCGGATCCCCGGCCGCGGCGCGCTCCTCGAGGTCGTCCATCTCCGCGAGGAGCGCCGCGCGGCGCGCCTCGCGGTCGCCGTCCGCGCTCCCCTTCTTCTCCGCCTCGTCGAGGGCGGCGAGCTGGCGCTGGACGTCCTTCATCCGCTCGACCGCCGCCGGGTCGCCGTTCGCGGCCCGCTCGGCGAGGTCGTCGAGCTCGGCGAGCAGCGCCTTGCGCCGCTCCCCCTCGGGGCTGGTGTCCTGCTCGGAGAGTTCGGCCAGCTCCTCCTGCACCTCGCGCAGGCGCGCGATCGCGACCGGATCTCCGGCCGCCGCCTTCACGGCGAGGTCGTCGAGTTCACGGATCAGCTCGCTGCGCCGCGCCGCGACGGGATCGACCGGGCCGCCGGAGGAGAGCTGCGCGAGCTCCTTCTGCACCTCCTGGAGGCGCTTCAACGCGGCCGGATCGCCTTCCGCCGCGCGCTGCGCGAGCTCGGCGGCCTCCTCGAGGAGGGCGCCGCGCTTGTCCGAGTCGCCGGTCAGCTCGCGCTCGGCGATCGCGGAGAGTTCGCCCTGGATCTCCTTGATCCGCTTCTGGGCGTTCTTGTCGCCGGCGGCGGCGCGGTCGGTGAGCGACGCCATCTCGGCCAGGAGCTTCTCGGACCGCGTCCCGCCCGCGCCGGGCTGCACCACGACCGGGGGCGGGCCGCCCGAGGCCGCGATCTCCGCCTCCTTCTTGGCGGTCTCGAACGCGTCGATCTCGGCCTTCGCCGCCGCGATCTCCTCCTCCGACGCGCCGCCGTCGAGGACGTCCCCGACGACCTGGTCGATCCGCTCGAGGACCGGCGCCGTCTTCCCCGCGCCCGGGCCGAGACGGTGCAGCGCGTCGCGGATCTCCTTCATGCGGTCGACCGCGCCGGCCTCTCCGCGGCCGGCGGCGTCGAGCGCCTCGTCGAGCTCGGCGAGCAGCTTCGCGCGCGCCGAGTCGAGCGCCTCGTTCGAGAGCGGGGTCATCGCCACGACCAGGAGACGGTCCGGGTCGTCGTGCGTCGGGTACTCGGCGTCGGCGACCCGGTTGTAGCGCGGGTGCTCGACGCTCAGCTTGAACCGTCCGTGCGGCACGGACGCCTCCGCCTCGCCCGACGGGTCGGTCTGCGTCGAGACCGGCGACCCGCCCTCGGTCGGCGTGAAGACGACCTTCGCCCCCTCCACCGTCGGACGGGTGCGGATCGTGACCGCGACCTCCTTCGGCGTCGCCCGGACGATGTCGATCTGACGGCTCGCGACCTGGTTCCGGCCGGAGTCGTAGACGATCAGGTAGGCGTACGTCTCGCCGACCGTGGGGACCCGGATCTCGGTCGCGAACGCGCCGGTGTCGTCCGGCTGCACCGGCCAGGTCGAGTTGTCGCGCAGCTTGATCTCGACCGGCGTGCCGGTGTAGTTCTCGATGTTGCCGCTGACGGTGACCTTCGGCTTGTCGGTCTCCCAGACCCCGTCCTTGGCGAGCGAGATCGTCGGCGAGTTGACCGAGCGGAAGACGAGCGCGGCCGCGACGCACAGGACGACGAAGAGGAGCCCGATCGCGCCGAACAGCGCCGGCTTCGGGATCTTCCCTTCCTTCTTCTTCAGCGCCTCGACGTCGACCTCTTCGACGAAGGCGGTCGCCGCGATGCTGCCGCGGACGTCGCCGAGCTTCTGCAGGCAGAGCTCCGCCGAGTCGATGCGCTCGCGCACCGGCTTGGTCATCATCGCCGCGATGAGGTCGGAGAGGTCCTCGGGGTAGTCCTCGATGACCTCCTTCAGCGGCGGGACGGTCATCTGCATCGACGTGTGGAAGTACATCCACTTCGGCCGCTCGTCGCCGCCGCCGCCCCCCTGCGGGTCGTAGACCGACGGGAACTGCTGCTTGAACAGCTCCTGACCGAGGGCGTACTCGTACGCGACCATGCCGAGCGAGTAGATGTCGAGCTTCGGCGAGTCCTCGCCGAGCTGCGCGTCGAGCATCTCCGGCGCGGCGTACTTGACCGTCATCACGTTCAGCGTGTCGGACGAGTCGCTCCGCTTGGCGAGGCCGAAGTCGGCGATCTGCCAGGTGCCGTAGTTGTTCGAGAGGATGTTGTTCGGCTTCAGGTCCCGGTGGACGATCGGCGGGCTCTGCGCGTGGCAGACCCGGAGCCCGTTCAGGCCGTCCCTGAGCAGCACGCGGACCTGGTCCGGGTCGGCCGGCTTGTCGGTCACGTAGTGCTTGAGGGACTTCCCCGCCAGCTCCATCGCGATCCACGCGCCCTCGTCCTCGTCGACGCCGAAGCCGTAGACCGTGACGATGTTGGGCGAGTTGGAGACCGCGAGCAGGATGCCGACCTCTCGCTTGAGGGTCTCCATCTGCTCTTCGTCGTCGAGACGGAGGGTCTGCAGGACCTTGATCGCGGCCGGGCGCGTGATGCCCTGCCCCAGGTCCTCCTCGGCCCGGTAGACGACGGTGTCGCCGCCCTTGTCGATCTGCTCGAGGATCCGGAAGTTGCCGAGCTGTTCCTTCATAGTCCGGAGTCCTCTTCTCCGATCTGACTGCGCGCGATGTTGCCGCGGATGCGGGCGAACCAGACCAGGGCGTCGGCGAAGACCTCGTCGCTCGTCGCGGCGAAGTCGGTGGCGCCGGCCTGGCGGTTGAAGCCCATCAGGATGTCGAGGGACTTGGTCCCCGGCGAGGCGACCTGGCTGAACGTCTTGGCGCCGTTCGTGGTCTCGAACTCGACCGGGATGCTGTGGAGCGCCCTTCGCATGGTGTCCCAGTGCTGGGCGGCGAGGAACGCGTTGTCCGCTTGATCGATGCGCCAGGCGAGCCGGAAGAGCTTCAGCCCCTCGCTCGGGAACCAGCCCTTCTCGTGCCACTCCTCCATGCGGGAGTCGAGGTGCGAGTACGCCTGTCGCCAGTTGTGCTCGCCGCGGACGGTCTCGACCTGCTCCGGGTCCTTCAGGAGGAACATCGCGCCGAGTCCGAGGCCCAGCAGCACGAGGACGACGAGGAGCATCACCTCCGCGCTCAGCCCGCCGCCGCCGAGCCGCTGGTCGACGACGAGCTTCACCGAGTCGCTGAGCTGGATCTCGTCGTTGTTGCCGAGCGTGACCGAGTCGGCGACGCGCCGCCCCTTCACCTTCGTGCCGGCGGCCGAGAGGTTCTGGAGGACCAGCTTCCCCCCGTCCTCGCGGACCACGGCGTGCTCCCAGGCCACGGACTCGTCCTTCAGGACGACCCGCGCCGCCGGCGAGCGGCCGATGAGACTCTCTCCGTCGATCCGGAACGACTTCCCCTCGTCCGTCCCGCTCAGAACCGTCAGGTGGTAGACCATCGAGCTTCCTTCAACCGAGCTGGATGCCCTGGTACCAGAACTTCACGATGAACGGCGCGAAGAGGAGGAGCATCGTCGCGACCAGGACCAGCATCCCCGGCACGAGCACCTTCACCTTCGCCTTGCCTGCGATCTCGGTCGCCTCCTGGATGCGCCGCTCGCGCGTGCGATCGGCGAGCTCCTCCAGCGTGTCGGCGACCGGTCGACCGAGCTCGTCCGACTGGACCAGCTCGTCGACGAACGTCCGCACCGCGGGCATCGGGGCCCGCTGCGCCAACGCCTCGAACGCGTCCCGCGTCGTGACCCCCATCTCCATGTCGGTCAGCGCGGCCCGGAACTCGATCCCGATCGGGTGATCCTCGAAGTCGATCGTCACCCGCTGGACCGCGAGGCGGAACGACGCGCCCGCGCGCATCGTCAGCACCAGCAGGTCGAGCACGAACGGCATCGTCCGCTGGATCTTCGCGGTCCGCTCCTTCGCCATCCCGCCCAGCCGCGAGCTGACCAGGCCGGGGCCGAACAGCAGTCCCACCAGGGACGCGGGGACCAGGAACGGCTCGATCATGAGGAGGAGGAGCGCGAGCGGGATCACGAGACCGAGGCCGACGAGCATCGCGATCGCGACCAGCTCGTCGTCGTCGAGTCCCCCCGGCCAGCCGGCCTCGGCGTACCGCTCGGAGAGGGATTCGCGCACGCTCTCCAGCGGCAACATCCGGCAGACGCCGACCGCGACCGGCAGCAGGGAGAGGAAGACCGAGTAGGTCGACGAGTCCTGCCGCGCCTTTTCGCGACGGATCCGTCGCTGCGCGTCGCCGATCACCGCCGCCACCGGCTCGCGGGTCGACTTCAGGAGCTGACCGATCGCGAAGATCATCAGCCCGACCGAGACCCCGAAGATGACCGAGGCCAGGATCAGGATCGGCAGGTCTCCGGCGTCAGATGTCGGCATGAACGATCTTCCAGGCCCAGAGGGTTCCCATCAGGTCGAGGATGAGCGCCACGCCGAGCAGCACGTTCCCCATCGGCTTGGTGAACAGCATCCCGACCGCCGGCGCGTCGATCAGCGCGATGATGCCGAGCATGATGAACGGCGCGAAGAACATCGTGATGATGCTCTGCCGCCCCTCGGCCGTCGCGACGTACACCTCGCGGCGCATCCGATCGATCTCGACCAGCGAGTTGGCGAGCCGCTCGAGCGTCACCACGACGTTGCCGCCCATCCGCTGGTTGATGACGAGCGCCGAGGCGAGGAGGTTGAAGTCCTGCAGGCGGAGCCGCCGGCGCGCCTCCTCGATCGTCGACTCGAAGTCGGCGCCCATGTTCCAGTAGTTGGCGATGATCTGGTACTCGGTCGCGATCGGCTGCGGCTCGCGCTCGCCGAGACGCTTGATCGCATCGATCAACGACATTCCGGACGCGACGCTCGACGAGAGCTTCGTCACCGACCCCGGGAGCTGCTGATGGATCTCCTTGCGCCGCTTCTCCCACTTCATGTTGATCATGATCTTCGGGAGGACCGCGACGACGATCCACACGATCAGCGCCATCACCTTGCTCGGGAAGACCCAGAGCAGGAGGAGGAGGAGCGAGATCGACGCGGCGTAGTACATCAGCACGTACCGGCGCCCGTCGAACGGGTCGGGCGTGAACCGCCAGACCATGTGCTCGAGCCACGCGACGTCCCGCTCGTACCGGTCGAGCAGGTCGCGACGGAGGGCGAAGACGATCAGCGCGATCGAGAACCCGATGAGCGCGGCGAGTCCGAGGGCCTGGAGCATCACTTCGTCCCGAACCAGCGGTCGAGTTCGATCAGCTCGAGGTCCACGAGATCACCCATGAACCCCGGCATGTATCCGGTCGGTCGCAGCATCGCGTCTGGATCGAGGGACGGGAGCGCCATCACGTCGCGCATCTCGATCTCGCCGGTGTGGGGGTGGATCCCGAGCACCTCGGTGACCTGCTCGGTCAGGCGCCGCCCACCCTTCAGGCGCCGGATGTAGACGATGACGTCGACGGCCTGCGAGATCTGGCGTCGGATCGCGGCGACCGGGATCTCGACCGCCTGCAGGCACATCGTCTCGATGCGGGAGACCGTGTCGTACGAGCTGTTCGAGTGGATCGTGGTCATCGACCCGTCGTGCCCGGTGTTCATCGCCTGGAGCATGTCGAACGCCTCGGAGCCGCGGCACTCGCCGACGATGATCCGGTCGGGACGCATGCGGAGCGCGTTCTTCACCAGGTCGCGGATCGTGTACGCGCCCTTCCCCTCGACGTTCGGCGGCCTCGTCTCGAGGCTGACCAGGTGCTCCTGGTCGAGCTGGAGCTCGGCCGCGTCCTCGATCGTCACGATCCGCTCGTCGCCGGGGATGAAGCTCGAGAGGACGTTCAGCATCGTCGTCTTGCCGGAGCCGGTGCCGCCGGCGACGACGATGTTCTTGCGCGCCTTGACGCACGCCTCGAGGAACGCCGCGGCCGGGTCGTTGAGCGACTTCCACTGGATCAGGTCGTCGACCGTGACCCGGTGCATCGGGAAGCGCCGGATCGTGAGGCACGGCCCCTTGAGCGCCAACGGCGGGATGATCGCGTTGACGCGGGACCCGTCCTTCAGGCGGGCGTCGACCAGCGGCTGCGAGCGGTCGACGCGCCGACCGAGCGGCGAGACGATCCGTTCGATCACCGACAGCACGGCGTCGTCGCCGAGGAAGGTGCGGTTCGAGCGGATGACGCGGCCGCCGCGCTCGACGTAGACCTGCTCGGGGCTGACGATCATGATCTCGCTGATCGCCGGGGTGTCGAGCAGGTCCTGCAGCGGACCGAGCCCGAACACCATGTCGCAGATCACCTTCTTCAGGAACCGCGAGATCATGTAGAACTGGATGTTGTCGGGCGTCTCGCGGATGACGCCGGGGATGACGTCCTTGAGCTGGTCGTTGATCTTCTCGTAGTCGACCTTCGCGGGGTCGTCGTTCCCCTCCAGCCCGAGCCGGCGGACGATGCGCCGCACGAACTCGCCGCACGCCTCCTCCAGCGCGATGTTCTCGCCGGGCGTGTCGATCTTCTCGATGTCGATCTCGCGCTCGTTCCCCTTCGACAGCTCCTTCAGCAGGCGGTTCTCGTAGTCCATCGAGAGGAGCCGCCCGCGCGTGAGCTCGGAGCCGACGACGCGCTCCTTGAACTCCTGGTGCATGAGCTCGTCGACGAAGTCGTTGATCTTCGCGAGGCTCTCGGCGCTCGCCTCGACCTTGTCGCTCCCCGACCGCCGGAGGTCGAGGCGCCTCAGGACGGCGGAGTGGAGCTCGCGCTGGAGCTGGTGGATGTCCTCGATCGCGGCGTCGTCGTCCGACGCGACCTCGGCCGAGTCCTGGACGAGCGTCAGCACGTACTCGGCGATCCGGACCTGGCTGACGGGCTTCAGGTTGACGCTGTCGCCCGGCTCGACGCGGACGTCGTCGATCTGGACCGCCGAGGCGCGCGGATCGACCGAGACCTCCCAGCCCGCCTCGGCGCGCTCGATCTTCAGGTGAACGCGCGAGACGAACCGGGACGCCGTGAGCGCGACGGTGCACTCGTCCTCGCGGCCCACCGTGAAGCCGGCCACTCCTTCGTAGCCGACCCACTGACGGTTACGGAGCGTGTCCTGGACGACGACGCGCACGGCTTATCCCCCGCCGCCGATGGCTCCGTCCTCGGGTCCCACGGTCGGGCGGAGGAGGAACCGAAGCGGGTTCCCGCCGCCGGCCTGGGCGCGCAGGAGCGTCCGCGCCTGCTCGGACGTCACCTCGAGCGTCACCACCGAGCTCCCGCCGAGTCCCTCGCGCCCCTCCATGCCCGTGTCCATCCCGAACAGGTGCTGCTGGCGGCTGAGGTTCAGCCGATCGTTGATCGCCAGCACCCGGACGTCCTCGAGGATGGTGTCGACCTGCCACTTCTCGGGCGCCATCGACTCCTTCACGAACTGCCCCATCATCGCCCCGACGAGCGACATCGGGTCGTTCGGGTCGGCCGCCGGCATCGCCTCGGTCTCGACCGGGTCGACCAGCTTGTAGCTGACGAGGATGTCGACGCGGTCGCCGGGGATCAGGATCCCGCCGAGCGTCGCCTGCTCGTCGACGTTGACGCCCATCGCGCGCATCCCCGGCTCGAGCTCGATGTCGTCGATCGACGCGAGGTGCGAGTAGAGGAGCGGTCCGCCGGCCGCGATCGGCATGTTGATGAACTTGCCGCGGACCGACTCGAGCTCGTCCGCCTTCACGGCGGCGGCGATCAGCCCCGGCGACGACATCTCGCCGACCGGGCGCGCGTGCAGGTCCTCCTCGGGGAGGAGCGCGTGGTTCGCCGAGAGGTCGTTCAGCGCGAAGAGGATGTCGACGGTCGGCTCGCCCGTGTCCGCCTCGATCGCCCGCGTCTTCGAGCCGATGTAGAGGAAGGCGAGCACGGTGGCGACGACGCCCGCCACGACCGCCACGATGAGCATCAGACGATTGCTTTGCATGCGATCCCCCTGGGGTCGGTTCCTGGACACCCGAGCGAGCCGACCCGGAGCACGACTCGATTCCGAACTCTAAGAAACGTCACGAAAGTGGGATAGGAAAAAGGTCATGGGACGGGAAGGAGCGCCGGAGAGGCCGTCGGACTCGATCCGCGCGCGCTCGCGAACGTCCCGCGGCGGCCGGTCGGCTCGCGACGCGGAGGGGCCCCCGGTAGACTCGCCCGCCGAGCCCCCGGTGCACGCCTTGCCCGAACCTCCTCGCTCCATCCTCCTCCTCCTGGCGCTCGCCGCGAGCCTCGGCCCGTCGGCCTGCCGTCGCGGTGAGCGCCGGGTGACGCGGCCGCCGCCCGCCCGCGTCGTGCTCGTGACTATCGACACGCTGAGGGCGGACCATGCGGGGTTCGCAGGGTATTTCCGACCGACGACCCCGTTCCTCGACCGGCTCGCGGACGAAGGCGCCGTCTTCACCGACTGCGTCTCCTCCGCTTCGCTCACCGGCCCGAGCCACGCGTCGATGCTGACCGGTCTCTTCCCGCCGCAGCACGGGATCGTGACGAACGCCCAGGGGCTCGAGCCTTCGACGTCGACCCTCCCGGCGGCGCTCGCCGCGGCCGGCTGGCAGACGGTGGCGTTCACCGGGGTCCGGTTCCTCCAGCAGCTCCGGTCCGGGTTCGAGGCGTTCCACCCGGCGCCGCAGCGCGAGAAGGACGAGGCGACCTTCCGGCCGGCCGAGGAGACGGTCGACGCCGTCCTCGACTGGTGGGCGACCGGACGGGATCCGGACCGGCCGACGTTCCTCTGGGTCCATTTTTTCGACGTCCACGAGTACCGGGGAATCGAGACCGACCCGGCGCTCCGCCGCGAGGCGGGCGACGAGGCGGCGTTCCTGGCCCGGATGCGCGAGCACCTCCGGTCGGAGATGGCGTACGGGGCCCGACACGCCGCCGTGATCGACGGTTACGACACGCGAATCCGCGAGGTCGACCGAGCGTTACGGAGGCTGTGGGACGGACTCGGCGAGGCGGGGCCGGGATCGGGGTCCGGAATATGGATCATCACCTCCGACCACGGCGAGGGGCTCGGGACGCACGGCAGCTTCGACCACGGGCCGCTCCTGTACGAGGAGCTGCTCCGCGTCCCCCTCCTGATCTGGGCGGGGGACGGCCGGTTCCCCGCCCGACGGATCCGCGCGACGGTCCGGACGATCGACCTCGCCCCGACGGTGGCCGAGTTCGCCGGGACGACGTTCGCACCGTCGCCGCTCGGCGATCCCGCGCTCGACGCGCGCTCGCTCCGGCCGTTCCTCGACGCGGGGCACGACCCGGTCGACCGCGTCGCGTTCGCGCTCCGCCGCCCCGCCAACGAGGCCCGCCTCGCGATCGGCTGGGAGCCGGGGGTGCTGACGATGGCCCGGACGCGCCGGTTCAAGCTGATCGACCACAGCGACGGCGAGGACGAGCTGTTCGACCTCCGGGACGATCCGGGCGAGCTCGCGAACCGGCTCGCCGCGGGGACGGCCGACGACGCGGTGGTGGAGAGGCTGCGGGCGGCGATCGCGCGCGTCCTCGGGGCGGCGGGGCACGAGGCGGCGACGAGCGAGACGTTCCTCGAGGAGCTCGAGCAGCTCGGCTACCTCAAGTGAGCTCCTCCGCCGCGGGGAACGGCGGGAACCCCGTCCTCCCCTCGACCTCCTTCCAGTGGCGGAGCGCCCAGGCGACGCTCGGGAACGCGAGGTCGTCCCACGGGATCTCGTCCCACGCGAAGAACCGGACCTCCGACGTCTCGTCGCGCGCCTCGACGTCCGGGTCGGCCAGGCGCGCGCGATACATGATCTGCACCTGGCTGATCCTCGGGATCGAGTAGACGCCGAGGAGCGCGTCGATCTCGAGCCGCGCGTTCGCCTCCTCGCGAGCCTCGCGCCGCGCGCCGGCCTCGGTCGACTCCCCCTCCTCCAGGAAGCCGGCCGGGATCGTCCAGAACCCCCGGCGCGGTTCGATGTCGCGCCGGCAGAGGAGGAACCGCTCCTCCCAGGTGCAGACCGCGCCGACGACCACGCGGGGATTCACGTAGTGGATCCAGCCGCAGTCGTCACAGACGTGCCGCTCGCGGTCGTCCCCCTCGGGGACCCGTCTCCGGAAGCGATAACCGTCCGTCGGATCGTACGTCACGTTCGAATCGTACCAGCCCTTCGAGGAGGTCGCGCGGGGCCGCCGCGGCCGCTCGTGCCGCGGCGCGGGCTCACCGCGAGAGGCGGAAGACGTACCGGTCCGCGCCCCCCTCCCGCGCGTCGTACAGGAGGAGGAGGTCCGTTCGTCCGTCGACGTTCAGATCGCAGAGGCGCGGTCGGATCGTCAGGTAGTCCGAGGAGTCGTCGATCGTCCAGGTCGCGGCCGGCTCGGCCTCGAACCCCGACTCGCCGCCGCGGAACACGACCAGCTCGGTCGGCGCGCGCCGCATGAGGAAGTCCTTCCGACCGTCGCCGTCGTAGTCCCCCTCGAAGCTGTAGACCATCTGGTTCTCGACCTGCAGCTCGCCGCCGGACGTCTGGTACTCGAGCGGGAGCACCAGCTCGCGCACCTCGTCCGGAGTCCGTCGGTACCGCACGCCGTCGCGATTCCGGAAGATCGAGTACCGCATGCGGAACGTCCGGCTGACGAACACCTTCAGCAGAGTCATCACGTCGATCGCCTCGACCGTCGGCGCGAGGAGATCGAGCCGGCCGTCGCCGTCGATGTCGACCAGCTTCGGCGGGAGGAGCCAGCCGTCGAGCCGGAGCGAGCGCCGCTCGGAGAACGGGTCGTCCCCGGAGAAGAAGTCGAGCCGCCCGTCGAGCGACCGCACCACCATCAGCAGCGCGCGGCCGCTGGCGTCGAGGTCCTCCACCCGGACGTTGCGGGACTGGAAGAGCTCCTCGGCCAGCGAGGCGTCGTCCGGGTAGAGCGTCTTCGTCAGCACCGCGCGCCACGTCGCGGAGCCGTCGTCCGGGGGCGCGTACGCGCGGACCACCCGCCCGTCGAACGTCAGGACCTCGCGACGCCCGTCGCCGTCGACGTCGCCGACGTAGAGCCGCGGGGCGACGACCGTCTGCTCGACGACGCCGAGGTCCGAGCCGGTCGAGAGCGAGATCCTCCCGGTCGGCACCGCCGGCAGGAGCCCCGCGTCGACGAAGCCGTCTCCGTCCCGCCACCGGAAGATCCGGTAGCCGTCGGACGTCGGCACCACCGCGTCCTCGCCCGGGAGGCCGTCGACGTCGAGCAGGATCTCGTTCCACCCGACGTCCGAGGCGGGGACGCTCGGGAGCGCCACGTCGACGGCGGAGAGCCCGTCGACCGGGCGCGGCGGGAGCGCGGCGCGATCCCGGAACGACATCGCTCGGACGCCGTCCGTCGTCATCAGCACCAGCTCGCGGGCCGCGTCGCCGTCGACGTCTCCCACGTCGACGAAGACGACGTCGTCCGCCAGCGTGACCCGCGCGTCGGGGCGCTCGGGGAGCCGCCCGTCCCGCAGGAAGAAGACCGAGACCTCGCGCCCCCCGAGCAGCAGGAGTTCGCGGGTCCCGTCGCCGTCGAGGTCGTCGGAGAGGACCGTGTGCCGGTCGCCGGCGGGGGCGAGCTCGACGACGTCGTACGCGAACGACGCCTCGGACGGCGGCGCGAGCAGGAGCGCGGCGGCGACGAGCGAGGCGGCGGTCATCGACCGCCCCCGACCCGCACGATCAGCACGTGATCCCCGTTCACCGCGACCACCTCGTGCGGCCCGTCTCCGTCGACGTCCTCCGCGAAGAACGGCGCCTCGAGCGCGACCGACGCCTCGAAGAACGGCTCGTCCGCGTACGTGATCGGCGTCGACGAGAAGAACCCGCGCTCCTCCTCCCCCTTCCGGAACCTGAGCCTCCCCTCGCCGGCGTGGTACGTCGCGAGATCGGGCCGGCCGTCGCCGTCGTAGTCCGCCTTG
>JAUIEL010000876.1 GCA_030428825.1 bacterium | reverse complement strand
CCCTCGCGGCCGATCGGTACGTTGCGCATTCCTCGATGAATCGGCGATTCGCCTCCGGATGCGCGCCTTGATCTCGGCCGCGAGGAGCTCGCCTCGCACCCACAGCACTTCTTCAACGGACTGCTACTCGGTCGCGATCTCCGCGACGACCGGCGCGTTCAGGGTGTACGGGCCCCAGGCGACCTCGAGCTCGACGGCGCCGGAGCCGTTGTCGACCACGAAGTCGATCATCAGCTCGTCCTCGACGTCCTCTCCCTCGGTCAGGGTCATCGGGATCTCGACGCCCCCCTGCTGCGGGGGCTGGAACGACGGGACGCGTTGGGCGCGCAGCCGGTCCGCCTCGAACGCGACGAGCTGGAAGCTCTCCTCGGTCCGTTCGATCGCGAGGTAGTAGTAGTTCGGCTCGAGCCGGGCCCCGCCGATCGTGACCGGGACGTTCGTCTCGAAGGTGCTCCAGAAGTCCTTCCCGAACCGGAGGCGCTGGCCGATCGGGAGCGAGTCGCGACGGGCGACGTACTCGTCCTTCCAGACCGGGGATCCGTGCGCGACGTGGAACTGGCCGGTGATCGTGTTGTTCCCGAACCAGATCGCGCGCGAGGCGTGGCGGTCCATCGACTGCACGAAGTTCGGCTTCGGGGCGAGGGCGGCGCGGTAGGCGTACACCCACCCGGACGAGGTGACGGCGACGGCGAGCGCGCCGAGGAGGACGGACTTCTTCATGGCGGTTCTTCTCGGAGGGTGCGGCGGCGGAGACGGTACGCGGACGAGGCGGCCGTCCTCCCGAATACGGGGAGGGGCGGGGGGCGTGGGAGGGAAAATGCTCGCTTCGAGCGATCCCCAAGGACGGCTCGCCCCCCACCTCCCGACCTCGCGAATTCGAAAAAGTGGAAGATGGCGGGGACCGGCTCCCTTTCTACCGGTGGGTCGAGCCGCCGGTCCCCCCGGTCCGATCCGCCGAGTTCGAGTTCGTCTCCGCCCCCGATCCGAGTCCGCGCATGGATCTGACCGATCAGACCCTGATGAATCAGCTCCTCTCGCACCGGGACTGGATCCGGCGGCTGGCGGAGCGCCTGGTGGCCGATCCGCACCGGGCCGCCGACGTGGCGCAGGAGACGTGGCTCCGCACGCTCCGTCAGCCTCCCCGTCACGGCTCTCATCTGAGGGCGTGGCTCGGTCGGGTGGTCCGCTCGGTCATCCGGGACGAGGCGCGGGCGGGGGATCGGCGGAAGGCCCGCGAGGAGGCCGTCCCGCTCCCCGCGGCGGAGGAGGAGCGGCCCGAGAGGATCGCCCAGCGGATCCAGCTGGAACAGGATCTCGTGCGCGCGGTCATGGAGCTGCCGCGGGCCCAGCGGGACGTCGTCCTCCTCCGGTTCTACGGCGGCCGAACGATCGGGGAGACCGCGGAGCGGCTCGGGATCGCGCCCGGCACCGTCGAGTCGCGCCAGCACCGCGCCGTGAAGCGCCTGCGCGACCGTCTCACCCGAGACCACGACGAGCGAACCTGGGTCGCCCTGCTCGGATTCGGGCTCCCCCCCGGACGGCCGGGGGAGGTCTTGGCGCTCGAGGGGGCGGCGGGGACCGGTTCGATCGCCTCGGCGGCGTGGGCGTCGGGCGTCGTCCTGGCGATCGCGGCGTGGGGGGGCGCGTGGTGGTGGTCGCGCCTTCCTTCGAGCCCGACGGAGCGCGCGGGAGCGGCGCCCGCCGTCGCGGCGTCGCGCGCCTCCGACCCGCCCGGGGAGGGGATCGCCGATGCTCCCGAACCGATCCGGTCGCCCGAGCCGGTCGCGGCGAGCGGCGCGCCGCCGTCGGCGCCGAGCGAGGAGGAGGAGGTGTCGCTCGGGGAGGGCGGGCTCCGGATCGTCGCCGCCGGCCGTCCCGCCGCGGCGCGGGTGGTGCTGTTCTCCGACCGGCTGCTGCTCGGTCCGGTCGCGACCGACGACGACGGGATCGCGAGGTTCCGGCCGACCGAGGTCGACGTCGATCCCGCCGAGGAGGTGAAGGCGCTGGTCCTGCCGGCGGTCGGACTTCCCGAGCTGCATCCGATCTCCCCGGGTGGGACGAGGGAGATCGAGTTGACCGTCGGGGAACGGTCGGTGCGGGGGCGGGTCGTCGTGGACGGCGCGGTCCCGGATCGGCCGGTTCCGCTCTTCTGGATCGGCGACGCTCGCCTGGCGTGGATGGAGGCGCTGCCGACCGACGTGCGCCTGCG
>JAUIEL010000126.1 GCA_030428825.1 bacterium | reverse complement strand
TGGCCCAGGAGATCTGGATCAAGGTCTTCCGGGCGCTCCCCCGGTACCGCCCGGGCGGGTCGTTCCGGTCGTGGATCTTCTCGATCACGCTGAACCACGTGCGCGACTCGCGCCGGAAGCAGCAGCGGAGCCGGGTCGTCTACATCGACGAGTACCGGACCCCTCCGCCCTCCCCGCGCGCGGACGACCCGCGCGGCCGGACCGAGGAGCGGGCCGCGATCGAGGCGGCGATCGAGCGGATCCCCGAGCCGTTCCGAACGGCGGTGATGCTGGTCGACGTGATGGAGCTGACGTACGAGGAGGCCGCGCGGTCGCTCGACTGCGCGGTCGGGACGGTGAAGTCGCGGGTGAACCGGGGACGGTTCGCGTTCCGCGACGTCTACCTCGAGGCGGACGAAGGCCGCGACCAGGACGTACGAGCCCGCGGAGGCGTGTCATGAGCCGAGATCCCTGCCCGGACATCCGCGACCGCTTCTCGGACCTCCTCGAGGGGAGGCTCGACGAGGGGACGCGCGCCGCGATCGACGCCCACCTCGCCGCGTGCGACGCGTGCCGCGCCGAGTGGTCGTCGTTCTCCGCCGCGGTCGACGTCCTGCGCGACCACGCCCCCGCCGGCCTGCGGCGGGGGGAGTTCCGTCAGATCCTCGACGCCGTCGACGACGAGGCCCGGCGGGTCGCCGGGAACGCCTCGGCCGCCGCCGACCCGCGGGACGACGCGTTCCGGCGCGCGATGACCGGGGCGCCGCGGACCTCCGGCCGCGGGCGTTCGATCGCGACGCACGCGGCGGCGCTCGCGCTCGGTGTGGCCGCGGCGGCGGTCGTCCTGCCGGGCCTCGGGTTCCGCGCCCCCGCCTCGCCGCGCTCCGAGATCGTCCCGCCGACGACGGGCGCGCCGGCCGCGGCAAGGGAGGTGGCGCTGGCGCTCGAGCCGGGGACCGGCCTCCTCCTCCGCGACGGGCGCCCGGTCGACGCGGGTTCGGACGCCCCGGTCGTCCCCCGGCCCGGCGACGTGCTGCGCGTCGCCCCCGGCGCCGGGCTCTCCCTCGTCCTCGGCGACGCCGGCTCGGTGCGGATCGAGGCCCCCCCGGCCGAGGTCCCGCCGCCCGAGATCGTCGAGCGGGAGGTCCCGGTCGAGCGGATCCGGTACGTCTCCCGCGGGCCGCTCGTGACGATCGACGGACCGGCGTTCGAGCACGCCATCGTCCGGTTCGAGGGGCTCGTCCGCACGGTCGGGACGCAGGTCTCGGACCTGGTCGAACGCGCCGAGCCGTCGCCGCGCGAGCCGCGGGCCGTCGACGCCGGGCCGACGCCCTCCCCCGCGCGGCGGGCCGATCCCGTCGTCCGCGCTCCGTCGCCCGACGTGGTCGAGGTCACGCCGGCCCCGCCCGCTCCGGAGCCGACGCCTCCGGTGGCGCGCCGGTCGACGGCGGACCTCCCGGCGGTCGCGTCCGCCGTCGTCGCCGACGAACCGCGCCCCCGCCCGGTCCTCGTCCGCCGGATCGGGAACCGCCTCCGGATCGAGACCTTCGGCGCCCCGTACGAGGTGATCCCCGACCTGATCGCCCACCTCGACAGCGGCGACCCGGACGTGGCGGAGGGGGCGAGGCTGCGGCTCGAGGAGATCCGCGAGTCGCTCGTCGCCGACCCCGACCTCGCCGCCCGGCTGGCGGACCCGGCCGCGCAGGAGGGGGACGGCGGGACGCTGGCGTTCGTGAAGGGGCTGTTCGGCGACGAGCCTCCCCCGGCGCCCCGCTCGGAGACCGAATCGTGGCAGGCGTGGTGGGAGCGGAACGCGATCCATATCCTCGAGGCCGGAACCTGGGGGACGTTCTGACCCGAACGTCCGGCCGCCGTCCGACGGAGCCCCGGGAACCCGGCGATCACGCCGGTCGTTCCCGCCGCCGGACCCCGCATCGGAGAGCGACATGAGGACCTCCCTCCCCATCCTGGCGATCGCCGCGTCGGCCGCCCTCTCGGCCTGCACGACGTCGTACGTGTCGATGCAGCGGGACGGGGTCCAGCTCACGAAGACGACCCGCCCCGACGGCGGGAACGTCGTCTACAAGCTCCTCCCCGGCCAGGACGGCGCGCCGCGCATCCAGCGGACCGAGACCGTCAAGCGCGAGAAGGCCGACCTCGAGCTGCTGGTGTCGTCGATCAACGCCGACCTCGCGTTGCGGCTCGGGGTGCAGCCGTGGGTCGGCGTCCACGTGAACCGCGTCGGCGACGAGTCGAACGCCGCGCGCGCCGGCCTGGTCGCCGGGGACCTCCTCCTCGCGATGGACGGGACGCAGCTCGTGTCGCGGCAGCAGTTCGAGGAGCTCCTCTCGGAGCGCCTTCGCCCCGGGACGACGTTCGCGTTCGACGTGTCGCGGGAGACCGGCGCCGGCGCGGCGAGGAACACGCTGCGGGTCGTCGTGGAGCCGGACGTCGCGGTGGTGAACGAGACGACGGCCGACCTCGTCCCGCTCGAGTACTCGAAGGGGGTCCAGCGGACGACCGGCATCCAGGCCGCCACCGTCCCTCCCGACCTCGCGGCCGAGATCTACGGGACGAACGAGCCGATCACCGTCGTCTCGGGCGTCGTGATCGGATCGCCCGCGTACCTCGCCGGACTCCGGTCGGGCGATCGCCTCACGTCGATCGACGGCGCGCCCGGGGTGTCGCTCGACGCGCTCCGGAGCGCGGTCCGGGCCCGGTCGCAGGGGCTGTCCCTGCCGCCGGACGCGTTCGAGACGCCCGACGCCGCGCAGGCCGGCCCCTCGCCGAGCCCGCGCGAGGACCGGGTCCGGATCGACGTGCTCGGTCCGCTCGGCTCGCACTCCGGCGCCGTCGACGTCGTCGACGACCTGTACGAGGACGTGTCGTTCCACTTCCCGATCCTGTTCGACTTCGACGCGGACACCGACTCGACGCGGTGGTCGTTCCTCGACTTCATCTTCCAGTTCGGCGCGAACTACGAGGGGAAGTACGTCGCCTCGGGGACCCGCGAGCCGTCCCGTTCCACGTCGCTCTCCCTCTTCCCGCTCGACATGTTCGAGTTCGAGTGGCGCCCGACGTACAACCGCTACACGTTCCTCTGGTTCATCACGTTCAAGACGCGGAACTGACGGCGCGGCGCGTTCACGCCCCCGAGTCGTCCGGCTCGCGCGTGAACCGGTAGCCGGCGCCCCGCACCGTCCGGAAGTGCCGCGGCCGCTCGGGGTCGCGCTCGAACCGGCGCCGGAGCCGGACGACGAAGTTGTCGATCGTCCGCGTGGTCGGGTACTGCTCGTGCCCCCAGACCGCGTTCAGGATCGCCTCGCGGCTGACGACCTCTCCCTCGCGCGCGTCGAGGAACCGCAGGATCATCGCCTCCTTCGACGTCAGCTCGTGCGCGGTCCCGTCCGCCGCCGTCCCCCGGTAGGTCCGGAAGTCGACCTCGTTCCCGCCGAACCGGACGACGTCGCCGCGCGCCCGCTCGCCGCCGCCCCGGTCCTCGGTCCGGCGGAGGATGGCGCGGACCCGGAGCAGCAGCTCGCGACGGTGGAACGGCTTCGGGAGGTAGTCGTCCCCGCCGACCTGCAGCCCGCGGATGCGGTCGTCGACGCCCCCCTTGGCGGTCAGGAAGAGGATCGGCACGGTGATCCCGTCCGCGCGGACCGTCGCGCAGACGTCGAAGCCGTCGCGCCCCGGCATCATGACGTCGAGGACGACGAGGTCGGGGGAACGATCGCGGATCCGTTCCACCGCACGGTCTCCGTCCCCGACGACGTCGACCTCGTACCCCTCCGCCTCGAGGTTCTCCCGGATCCCCTCGGCGAGGTTCTCCTCGTCGTCGACGACGAGGATGCGGCCGCCCGACGGCGCGTCGCCGCTCATGCGTCCCCCTCCGCCGCGGCCGCCGGCCACTCGACCCGGAACTCCGCCCCCCCGCCGTCGCCGTCGCTCGCGGCGCGCACCGATCCGCCTTCCCGTTCGACGTGGCGCCGGACGAGGTAGAGCCCGAGCCCCGACCCGCTCCCCGACCGGCGGAGCTCGTCCCCGGGCCGGTAGAACTTCTCGAACAGGCGCCGCCCCTCCTCGGGCGAGAACCCGACGCCGTCGTCCCGGACGACGAGAGACACGCGCCCCGACTCGCTCGCCACCCGGACGTCGATCGAGCCGTCCGGAGACCGGGCGATCGCCTTCCGCGCGTTGTCGAGGAGGTTCCGCACGACGGCGCGGACCCCCTCCGGGTCGGCGAGGATCGACGCGCGCTCGTCGAGCTCCGTGCGGACCGTCGCGCCCCGCGCCTCGAGCTGCGGCGCGAGCTCGGCCAGCACCCCGCGGACGGCGTCGGAGAGCGCCACCGGTTCGCGCGCGCGGGAGGCCCCCCGCTCCTCCACCCGGCCGGCGTCGAGGAGGTTCGACACCATCGTCTCGAGGCGCTGGACGTCGTCGAGGAGACGTCCGGTGAGACGCCCGCGACGCTCGGGATCCGGCGCGCCGTCGGCGAGCGTCTCCGCCGAGAGCCGGATGCTGGCGAGCGGGCTCTTCAGCTCGTGGCTGACCGAGGCGAGGAAGTTCTCCTCCTGGCGGCGGAGCCGCGCCTCCTGCCGGAGCGCCCGGTTCAGGATCACCATCCCCGCGCAGAGCACGACCAGGAAGAAGCCGCCCTCCCACAGGAACCGGTTGACGCGGCGCCGCGCCTCTTCGTTCAGCGCCGCCAGCACCTCGGGTCGGACCGAGACCCAGCCCGTCTCCGGCACCGAGATCCGGGGGAAGAGCGGGGCGACCCGGTCGGCCGGCAGCCACTCCCGCAGCGCGGTCGCCGCCATCGCCTCGGTCACCAGGACCTCGGCGCGCCGGTCCCGCGTCGCCGTCGTGTACCGGACCTCGTCCCAGACCCAGTAGGCGATCTGCGCCGCGCAGACGACGAGCAGCACGATGAAGACGATCCGGAAGCCGCGGCTGGCGACGAAGCGGGGCGGGCGGGCGACGGCGCGGCGATCGGCGGACACGGCTTCTCCTACCAGCCCGTTGAAGAAGTCACGCGGGGCTGCGGCGGCTCCTCGCACCCACAGCACTTCTTCAACGGACTGCTACCCCATGACACTCATGTGACACACGGCCGACGGGCGGCGCCACACTCGAACACGCATCGACACCGCCGGCAACCTCCCCATCGACGGAACGCGCCGGCCCCTGAACCGGAGTCCATCCCGTGAGCCATCGAATCCTCGGTTCGTTCCCCGCCCGGATCGCCGCCGCCGCGCTCGTCGCGTCGATCGCCGCTCCCGCCCCGACCGCGTCCGCCGGCGAGAGCGACGACGGTCCCCGCTTCTCGCGCCTCGAGCTCCTCCCAGCGACCCCGGGCGGGACGTCGGGCGTCGACCTCCGGACCTGCTCGCCGCAGGCGCCGTTCCTGCTCCTCCTCGACGGCTCGGCCGGCTCGATCGACGCGGACGGCGGCGGCCCGCTCCCGTTCCTGCGCGTCCTCGGCGGCTCGACGCTGGTCCTGAGCGGCGCGACCGACGCCGCGGGACGGTTCCGCGCCCTCGCCGGCGTGCCGAACGAGGCGGCCCTCCAGGGGGCGACCTTCTTCGCCCAGGCGCTCACCGTCCTGCCGGGCGGCGGCTTCGAGGCGACGAACGTGGCGGCGACGACGGTCGCCCCCGGCGCCCCCTCCTTCTCGTACGTCGATCGCTCCGCGAACGTCCCGGCCGCCGGCGCGACGCACTCGTCGTTCGTCGGCGCGGCGCAGGACCTCGACCGGGACGGCGACCCTGACCTGGTCGTCATCACCGGGCCGGCGGGGAGCGTCCACGTCTTCCGGAACGACGGCGGGTTCGCGTTCACCGACGTCACCGCCACGGCGCTCCCGCTCGCGGCGCAGATCGAGGCCGCGAACGTCGAGCTGTTCGACGCCGACGGCGACGGCGACGTCGACATGTTCATCGTCGGCGGCGCCGGGACCTCGAGCGGCTCCCCCCTCCCGAACCTCCTCCTCCGGAACGTCGGCGGCGGGGCCGGGATCTCGTTCCAGACCGCGGCGTTCCCCGCCGTGCCCGGGATCGCGCGGGACGTCGCCGTGTTCGACGCCGACTGCGACGGCGACCTCGACCTCGTCCTGGCGAACGGCTCCGACGGCGTGCACTCGAACGAGCAGGCGGTCCCGAACACGCTCCTCGTGAACCAGGGGCGGCAGCAGGGCGGCGTCGAGGGGACCTTCGCGATCGACGCGGCGTTCCAGGCCGCGGCGTGGAACGGTCCGGACTTCAACATCGCGGTCTGCGCCGGCGACGTCGACGACGACGGCGACGTCGACCTCTTCTTCGGGCGCTCCGACACGCAGCTGATCGACGGGACCCCGGGCCAGCCGAACGTCCTCCTCTTGAATCAGGGCGGACTCGTCTTCACCGACGTGAGCGCGACGCACCTCCAGCCGCTCTTCTCCGACAACACCCAGGGCGCCCGCTTCGGCGACGTCGACGGGGACGGCGCGCTCGACCTGATCGTCGCCAACTCGACGGTCTCGGTCGTGTCGGCGAACTCGGGCGACTACTACCGGAACCAGGGGAACGGCGTCTTCGTCGAGGACAACGCGTCGTTCCCGCAGATCGACGAGTCGGAGATCGCGCTCCGCGTCGGCGTCCGCCTCGACGACGTCGACCTCGACGGCGACCTCGACGCGTTCTTCCTCCTGCACGAGTTCATCGACTTCGACGGCTCGTCGGGGAGCCCCACCGGGACCGGCGGCGAGGACCAGCTCTTCGTGAACCAGGGGGGCGCCCAGGGCGGCACGCACGGCGTCTTCGCGCTCGACCCGACGTTCTCCGCCACCGGGATCTTCATCACCGCGGACCACGTGATCGCCGACTTCGACCTCGACGGCGACGACGACGTCTACATCTGCAACACCGGCGGGTTCTTCACGCCGACGTTCCCGATCGACGACCGCCTGCTGGAGAACACGCGGATCCCGTGAGCCGCCCCGGCCGCGCCGGGAACCCTGGAGCGGAGGGCGCCCGGGAGGACTACGATCGGGGCATGATCCCGAGCCTCGTCCCCCCGGCCCTCCCCCTCCTCCTCTCCCTCGCCCTCGACCCCGGCCCCGGCCTGGTCGAGGTGGACCGCGGAGACGTCCGGTTGCGGACCGACGTCCCCGCGGACGCGCACGAGGAGATCCTCGCCGAGGCGGCGTTCGCGCGGCGCGAGGCGCGCGCCCTGGTCGACCGGCTCGGGCTGACGCGCAAGAGCCGCGAGGACCTCCGGCTGCGCGTCTTCGCCCACGAGTCGGGGTTCGAGGACCACCGCCGCCGGACGCGCGACCGGAACACCGACGTCAGCCCCTGGTCGTACTACAACCCGCGCGACCGCGAGGTGGTCGCCGCGTGGGCGGACGGCCTCCCGGCGACGCGCGCGCAGCTCCGCCGGCAGGTCGCGCGCCAAGTCCTGCTGCAGCACGCGAAGAACCCGCCGCGCTGGTTCGAGGAGGGGTTCGCCGGAGTCGTCGAGGGGCTCGCCCGCGATCCGTTCGGGGACGTGCTCGACGCGGTGAACGCCGACCGCCTGGAGGTCCTGGTCCGGGCGATCGAGCGCGAGGAGACGTGCCCCCTGTTCGAGCTGATGGAGCTGCAGGAGGTCCAGTTCTACGGGATCGGCGGCGCGGAGGTCTCTCCCTGGCCGCGGACGCTCCTCTACGCCCAGTCTTGGGGCCTCCTCTTCTTCCTCCTCGACTCCGACGACGCGGAGGCGCGCGCATTCCTCGACGCCGTCGTGCGACGCGTCGAGTCGGGGCGGTGGGACCAGCAGGCGTTCCGGCGTCGCCTGGAGACGCTGGCGCCGGCGTGGCGGGCCGCGATGACCGACGAGACGCTCCCGCGTCGCGCCGACGCCCTCCGCTCGGCGTGGGCGGCGTTGTACGACGGCGACCCGCACGCCGCGCGCGGGGACGCCGCGGTCGCGCTCCGGTCGACCCCGCGCTCGCGGAGCGCCCGTCGTGCCCTCGCGCGGGCGATGTACGCGCTCGGGGAGTACGCCGCGTCCGCGGCCGAGTTCGAGGCCCTCGCGGCCGACCGGACGGACGACGTCGACGCCGCGCTGTCGGTCGCCGTCTCGTGGCTCCGGCTCGCCGAGGAGACCCAGGGGGAGGACGACGCCCGCCGGGCGATCGCCGCGGCGGAACGGGCCGCCGACCGCGCGCCGGTCGGGAGGAAGCACGAGGCGTTGATCGTCGCCGCGGACGCGGCCACGCTGTCAGGGGACGTGAAGGAGGCGCTCCGGTTCGTGCGACGGACGCTGAGGCTCCGCGGGGTCCCGGCGGACGTCGCGGACGAGCTCCGCGAGCGCGAGCGGGACCTCGTCCGCCGGGCGATCGGCCGCTCCCCCTGATCGACCGCGGGAGGAGTCGGGAACCGGGTCCCGCCCGAGGGTCGGAACGTCTACGATCGCACGGCGTATGTCCGACCTCCTCGACCCGACCATCGACAAGTACCTCGACCGGCTGATCCCCGCCCCGGCCGCCGAGTGGAGCGCCATGGAGCGCGAGGGGCGCCGACGAGGACTGCCGCTGATCGACCGCCAGGTCGGTCGCCTGCTCGAGCTGCTCGTCCGGACGACCGGCGCGGCGCGCGTCCTCGAGATCGGCACGTGCATCGGCTACTCGACCGCGTGGCTCGCCCGCGCGGTCGGGGAGAACGGGCGCGTGCTGTCGCTCGAGATCGACCCCGACCGCGCCGAGCGGGCCCGCGAGCACCTCCGCGCCGCGGGACTGCTGGACCGCGTCGAGGTCCGGGAGGGGGACGCGTCGGCGTTGATCGAGACGCTCGAGGGCCCGTTCGACCTCGTCTTCAACGACGGCGACAAGCGCCACTACCCGCGGATCGCCGAGCGGTGCCACGACCTGCTGAAGGTCGGCGGGCTGCTGGTCTCCGACAACGCGCTCTGGGGCGGCAGCGCCGCGCGCTCGGGCGGCGACGCCGACACCAAGGCGATCAAGAAGCACAACACCTGGCTCATGCGCCACGCCGACTTCACGGCCACGCTCCTCCCGGTGCGGGACGGCGTGCTGGTGGCGCGACGGAACGACAGAGAGACCTCACGATGAAGAAGCTGCTGATCCTGCTCCTCCTGCTGATCGTCGCCGGCGTCGTCGGCGCCGGGATGTTCGCCGGGACGGCGATCCGAAAGGGCGTGGAGACCGGAGGGACCTGGGCGTTCGGGTCCGAGACCGCGCTCGGTGACGCGCGACTGAGCATCACCGGGGGATCGGTCGGGCTGGACGAACTGACCGTCGCCAACCCGCCGGGGTTCTCCGAGGGGAACGCGATCCGGGTCGGCGACCTCGGCGTGAAGACCGACGTCGGCTCGCTGATGAGCGACGTGATCGAGGTCGAGTTCATCGACATCGAGTCGCCGGAGCTGACGCTCGAGCTGTCGACCGGCGGCACGAACCTCGGCGCGCTGCTCGACCACCTCGACGAGCGGGCGAAGTCCCTCTCGTCCGGCGAGTCGAAGCCCGAGCCCGAGCCGGCCGCCGAGGACGACGGGAAGCCGGGGAAGAAGCTGAAGGTCGGACGGGTGACCATCGACGGGGCGAAGGTCCACCTGAAGCAGTCGGTCCTCCTCTCCGCCGGGACGACGGTCGAGCTCCCGAAGCTCGAGCTGAAGGACATCGGCGGCGGCGGCGAGACGGTGACCCTGCCCCAGCTGTTCGAGCAGATCCTCGGCGCGATCATGGCCGCCACCGCGAAGACCGGCGCGCTCCCGACCGACCTCCAGGGTCTGCTCGACCGGGAGATCGCCAAGGAGGCGCTCGCGAACGTCCGTCAGACCGTCGACCAGATGTCCGGCGAGCTGAAGAAGGCCGCCGAGGGACTGACGGAAGGGATCGAGAAGGGCGTCGAGGGGATCGCGGACGAGGGGAAGAAGGCCGTCGACGACCTGAAGGAGGGGCTCGGCGGTCTGCTCGGCGGCGACAAGGAGAAGGAGAAGGACGACGGCTGATCGCGCGCGGCGCGCGGGAGGGACGCACGGACGCCCCCCGCTCAGCGCCGCCGGTAGACGCCGATCGTCGGCTGGAACGTCGCCCCGCGCCGGACCGGATGGTCCGCCGCGGGGCGAAACACCTCCACGAGCTCGTACTCCCGGCCGAACAGGTGCGTCGACGGGGGCGGCGCGGGGGCGGGCGGCCGCGGCTCCTCCGCGGACCGGTGCCGGTCGAACGTCGACACGACGTACCAGTCGGTCGGCCGCTCGAGCGCGGGGAGGACCGGCGCCTGCGCCGGCACCCGATGCACCACCGCGTCGCGCGGCAGCTCGAGGTTGTGCAGCGGCACCTCGAGGAGGGCGAGGATCGACTCCCCTTCGCCGACCGTCTCGTCCAGCCAGCGCGCCGCCTCGACGCGCGGGTCGGCCGGCAGGAGCTCGACGAGCCGGACCGACTGCCGCATGCGCGGGGCCAGCGCGAGGACGGCCGCGACCGCGACCGCCGCCGCGATCCATCGCCTCCGCCCCCTCGCGCCCCGGACCGCGGCGACGACGAGCATCGCCGCCGGGATCGGCAGCAGCACCGCCACCGGCAGCAGGAACCGCATGTAGACGTATCCGATCGGCGCCACGAACGAGGCGTGGTACGCCGCCGCGGGGAGGACGACGAGCGCCGCCTTCCGCGGCTCCCGCACGACCAGCAACAGCGCTCCCGCCGCGCCGAGGACGAGCCACGGGAGACCGACCATGGCGGCGAGGTGCAGCAGCGACTCGTGGAGGAGACCGACCTGCCCCGCGAACGTGGCCGGGTGCGTCCGGTACGGCGTCACGCCCTCGCCGAAGATGTGCTCGAAGTGCGTCCGGACCCCCTCCGGATCGAACGGCAGCCCGAGGAGCAGCGGATAGAGGATCGCCCCCGCCGCCCCGGCCGCGACGATCGTCCGGAGTCGGACGCGCGCCCGCCCCTCCACCGCCAGGCCGCCCGGGCGGAGCAGGAGGAAGACCGCCGCCGGGACGAGGAGGAGGAACAGGCCGAACGCCTGGTCCTTCGTCGCGCCGGAGAGCGTCGCGGCGACGATCGAGCCGACGAGCGCGCACGTGCCCCCGGTCCGGACGGCGCGCGCGAGGAGCGCCAGCGCCAGCATCGCCCACCCGACGTACGGAGCGTCGACGTTCAGGGTGTGCGCGTAGTAGACGAGCGGGTCCGCCACCGCGACGGCGAGCCCCGCCAGACCGGCCGCCGCCGCGCCGGCCAGCTCGCGCGTCAGGAGGAACACCCCGGCGACGGCCAGCGCGCCGAACAGCGCCGACAGCACCCGACCCGCGAGGATCATCTCCGAGAGCGTCTCCCGCTCGGACGCGAACCGCTCCCGCGCGTCGACCGTCGGCGTGGCCGGCGCGGACCGGTAGATCTCCATCACCGCGTCCGCGCGTTCCCGCGCGCCGTCGACGCCGAACCGGAGGACGAGCCACGCCCGCTCCCACGCGCCCATCAGCGCCACGTGCGTCCGCGGGTACTTCAGCGAGACGACGTGCCGCTCGCCGAACAGGTTCTCCCACGCGTCGAGCGCCAGCGTCGGGTGGACGCCGTCGACCGCCGGGTCCCAATGGCTCGGCTGCTGATACCCGATCCCGGTCAGGTTCAGCGCGAGGGAGAGGAGGAGGACGACCGCGAGGAGCAGGCGGTCGAGACGACGGTTCGGCAACGGGGACCTCGGCGGGGAGCGGGACGCGCCGCCCCTTCTACCAACTGTCGCCCGGGTCTCCGTCCGGTTCCGCCCTCCGCGGCGCCTTCACGATCCCGGTCATCTGCTTCAGCAGCGTCGGGAAGTACGGCGCGCACGTGTAGTGGTCGCCGAGCATCCAGCGGTGGTGCTCCTCGTCGAGGCCCGCCGCCTCGCCGAGCGCCCGGGCGTTCCGCGGCGGGACGACCTGGTCCGACGCCGCCGACCAGAGCCAGGTCCGCGCCGGATCGAGCCGGTGCGCGAGCCGCGCCGGATCGACCGCCCGCACCGTCGCCTTCAGCGCGTCGAGGTCGAAGCCGGCCCGGAGGAACTGGGCGCGGATCTTCGCGGTGTCCCGCTGGCCGAACTCGAACATCGACGGCAGGTCCCCGCCCCCGAGGACGAGGAAGACCGGGTCGAACGCGCGGTCGACCGACGCGACGAGGCTGCCGGTGAACGCGCCGAGGCTCGTCCCCTGCAGACCGACGCGCTCGCCGTCGACGCCGGGGAGCGCCGCGATCACGTCCCGCGCGCGCCGCGCGTCGGCGACCGCCTGCCAGGTCCGCTGCTCGAACCGCTCGACCTTCAGCCGGTACCGCGCGTCGCCCCGCTCGCCGTAGTCCGGCATGTGCATGACGAACGCGTGGATCCCGTTCAGCCGGAACGCCTGGGCGACCGAGCGCGCCACCCGCATCTTCCCGTTCAGGATGTGCAGGACGAGCATCGCGGGCGCGGGCCCCTCCTCCTCCGACCGCACGGCGCGGTACCACTCGAGGACGACCGTGTCGTTCCGGCGGTCGCCCCGCGGCTTCGGCGACGGGAAGCGGACCGTGGCGTCGGACGGACCGG
>JAUIEL010000125.1 GCA_030428825.1 bacterium | reverse complement strand
CGTCGCGCACCAGCTCCATCGCGATCCAGAGCGGCTCTCCGAACAGCTCGGCCGCGACGCCGGCGTCGTAGAAGCGCGCGATGTTCGGGTGCTCGAGCCGGGCGAGCGCGCTCTTCTCCGCCTCGAGCCGTCGTCGGAGCGTCTCGGCGAACGTCGGGCTGCTCGCGAGGACCAGCTTCAGCGCGACCTCGCGCGCGGGCGACTCCTGCGCGGCCAGGAGCACGACGCCGGTCGCGCCCGAGCCGATCGCCCGCTCGACTCGATACGGTCCGATCCGTTCGGGGACGGGGAACCGCTCGAGCAGGGCGCGGTTCTCCGCGGCGACGGCGCCGACGACCTGCTCCGCCCGGTCGAGCGGGCTGTCGTCCGAATCGTCGTCGTGCTCGAGCAGGGACGCCACTTCGCCGCGCAGCTCCGCGTCCCCGCCGCACTCCCGGTCGAGGAACGACGCGCGCTCCTCCGGCGGCAGCCGCCGGGCGGCCTGGAAAAGCTCCCACACTCGGCGGGATCGGCCCTCGGGGTTCATCCGTCCTCCTTCCGGTCCCTTCTCATCCACGACTTGGCGAACGCCCAGTGATCGCGCACGGTCCTGGTGGTCACCCCGAGGACCTCCGCGATCTCCTTCTCGGTCATCCCCCCGAACAGCCTCATCTCGACGACTTCGGCGCTCCGCTCGTGCACCTTCGCGAACCGGCACAGCGAGTCGCCGAGGTCGAGCAGATCGTCGACGCGATCCGGAGACGCCGCCGGCTCGTCGAGGTCGACCCGGCGACGGCCGGCGCCGCGGCGCAGGGTTCGCTTGCTCCGGGCGTAGTCGATCAGCACGCGCCTCATCGCCCGGGCGGCGAGGCGGCGGAACTCGAGCGCGGAGTCGAAGTCGCGGAGGCGGCGGTGCGAGAGGTTGACGAACACCTCGTGCACGATCGCGGTCGGCTGCAGCGTGGTCGGCGGGTTCGGGGCGGCCGCGAAGTGTCTCGCCGCGACGCGGCGCAGCTCCTGGTAGACGAGGGGCCACAGCCGGTCGGGCGTGAGTTCCTCCTCCGTCGTCATGCTCCCCTCCCTTCCGTCCCCGAGGCTCCCGCCCTCGCCCGCGTACGGGACGCCGCGTCCATGGTACCGCGCGAGGCGCGTCGCCGCAGTCGGGCGAGGCCGCGGAGCTTCGCCATCGAGAGGGCGCCCGGCGAGACCCCGAGCTGACGGGCCGCCTCGCGCCGCGAGCGGCCGTCGATCACGAGCGCCCGGATCGCGAACGCCTCCCGAGGCGGGAGGGCGGTCAGGCGCCCGGCGGCCCGGGCGAGCTCGTCGCGCGCCGACGCCTCTCGGAGCGGGCTCGCCGTCCCGTCGTGGACCGCGAGGTCCGCCGCGGTCGTCCAGCGCTTCGACATCACGCGGTACGTGGTGTGCCGGACGATCCCTCGCAGGAACGCGAGGAGGCCGGGGCCGGACCGGACGCGCAGGCGGACGAGTCCGGGGAGCAGGCGGGCCCAGGTCTCCTGCGCGGCGTCGCGCCGATCGTCCTCCGTCCACGACGCGCTCCGCATGGCGGCGCGGACGAGGCGGCGCACCTGGCCGTCGATCCAGGGCGTGAGGCGCTCGAGGGCGTCGCGCGATCCCCTCCCCGCGCGGGCGATCAGCTCGTCGGTCCGTTCGTTCGACAGCATCGGTCCCTCCGTCATCGATCCCGAAGACGGCGAACGGTGCGGAGACCGGAAGCGGAATCGGGGCGAGTCTCGGAATCCCCGTCTCGACGAGGGCGACCGCTGCCGCTTCGAGCCGGACCGCAGGGGGGAGCGCGCGGGTGGGTCGATCTCGCCTTCGTCGTGGGGAGTCGAGACCGGAGCCGGACGGGCCGGAACGGCTCCGTCTCGAAGTCGTCCGTCACGGCGACGACAAGCGGCGGAAGACCCCGTCGGGCGCGGCCGTCGGTTCAGTGCGGCGGCTTGCCGTCCGCGTGGCCGTATCCCCGGACGGCGTCGACGGAGCGGATCGCCGCGTCCCGCTCGGCGTCGGTCGGCGAGAGGCCGAGGAACTCCGCGCACCCGTCGACGAGCGCCGCGGGGTTCCCGAGGGCGCGCTCGTAGCTGACGAGGAGGACCGGGAACCCCTCCGCCTTCGCCCGGTGCAGGAACGCCAGGATCTCGGTCGAGTCCTGCTGCTTCTGGATCATCGCGGCGAGGAGGTCGTCGAAGTTCTCGGACCGGAGCTCGGTCTGCGCGGCGGCCAGCACGTCGCGAAAGGTCACCACGAACGAGGGGTTCCGCAGGCGGGCGTACCACTCCGTGATCGTCCGGTGCACCCCCGGGTCCTTCCAGCCCCAGACGTCGTGCGCGGCGTCCCGCTCGCGCGCCACCCGGAGCACGGTGGCGGCGTCGGCGCCCTGGAGGTCGAGGTCCTCGTTGTTTCGCCGCGGGTCGAGGCGGTCGCCGATGAACAGGCCGAGCGCGTGCGCGACGCCCGCGACCATCGTCGTGCCGCCGCGGTAGAGGCCTCCGAGCACGATCGTCCGCTGCGGCGGCCACTCGGAGGGACGGTTCCACGTGCTGATCGGCGTCTGCATGGGCGCGGAGTCTACCAGCCCGTCGAAGGAGTCGCGCCCGGCCGCGGGGGACGCGCCTCGCACCCCGGCTACCATGGGGTGGCGGCGGCCGGCGCCGTGGGTTCGTGCGGATTTCCTCGTCGAATCCGAGGGCCGCCGCGCGTCGTCCGGTCGAACCCGCCCCGGAACCACCGGAGAGAACCGATGAAGTACCTGCTGTTGATCCACGCCGACGAGAAGCTCGACGAGGCGATGACCGAGGCCGAGATGGGGGAGATCGTCGGGGAGTACATGAAGGTCGCCGAGGAGCTCGAGGCGGACGGCCGGCTCGTCGCGTCGGAGCGGCTCCGGCCGGCGGCGACGGCGACGACGCTCCGCGAGCGGGACGGCGAGCTCCTGGTGACGGACGGGCCGTTCGCCGAGACGAAGGAGCAGCTCGGCGGCTTCTACATCGTCGACGTGGCCGACCTCGACGCGGCGATCGCGGTGGCGCGACGGTTCCCCTCGGTCCGGTACGGCTCGGTCGAGGTCCGCCCGATCTGGGAGATGTCCGAGGACGGAGGCGGTTGACGACGTCGCGGGACGAGGTCGAGCGGGTCTTCCGCGCCGAGCACGGCCGGATCCTCGCCTCGCTCGTGCGCGCGCTCGGCGACCTCGACCGGGCCGAGGACGCGCTGGCGGACGCGTGGGCCGCCGCCATCGAGCGGTGGCCGCGGGACGGGATCCCCGAGCGCCCCGGCGCGTGGATCACCACCGCCGCCCGCCGGCGCGCCGTCGACCGGATCCGTCGGGAGCGGCGCGAGCGACCGTCGCCGGCCGAGCCGCGCGGCGAGGAGGAGATCGCCATGATCGAGCGCCGGCTCGACGGAGAGGTCGAGGACGATCGGCTCCGGCTGATCTTCACCTGTTGCCATCCGTCGCTCGCGCTCGAGGCGCGCGTGGCGTTGACGCTCCGGATGCTCGGCGGGCTCCGGACGCCGGAGATCGCGCGCGCGTTCCTCGTCCCGGAGGCGACCCTCGCGCAGCGCCTGGTCCGGGCGAAGGCGAAGGTCCGCGAGGCCGGGATCCCGTTCGAGGTGCCGGCCGGCGCGCTCCTCGCCGAGCGCCTCCCCGGCGTGCTGACCGTGCTGTATCTCGTCTTCAACGAGGGGTACGCGGCGACGGCGGGGGAGGCGCTCGTCCGCCGCGAGCTGTGCGACGAGGCGATCCGGCTGGCGCGGATCGTGGCCGACCTCCTCCCCGGCGAGGACGAGGCGAAGGGGCTGCTGGCGCTGATGCTGCTGACCGACGCGCGGCGGGAGGCGCGGGTCGACGAGGACGGCGTCCCGGTCCGGTTGGAGGACCAGGATCGTGGGCGCTGGGACCGGGCGCGGATCGCGGAGGGGCTGCGGATCCTCGACGGCCTCGTGCGACGGCCGGGTCCGTTCGCGCTCCAGGCGATCGTCGCCGCCGTGCACGCCCGCGCCGAGCGCTGGGGCGAGACCGACTGGCCGACCGTCGTCGCGGCGTACGAGGCGCTGATCGAGCGGCACGCGAGCCCGGTCGTCCGTCTGAACCACGCGGCGGCGATCGCCGAACGGGACGGTCCCGCCGCCGCGCTCCCGCTCGTCGACGCGCTCGTCGCGGAGGGGGACCTCGCGGAGTACCCGTACCTCCACGCCGCGCGCGCCGACCTCCTCCGCCGGGTCGGCCGGGAGGAGGACGCGCTCGTCGCGTACGACCGCGCCCTCGCCCGGGTCGGGAACGACGCCGAGCGGCGCTTCCTCGAGCGGAGGCGGGGTCGGAGCGTCTGATCCGGCCGCGGAGAGGGTGAAATGCATCGTCCGGCGGCGGCGTCTCTCTCGCGTCGCACGACCGGGAGCCTTCTCATGCACGAGCCGACCCTGCACCTCGATCTCGAGGACCTGCTGCGGCAGGACGACTTCGTCCGGGCGATCTGCCGGGCCGTGATCGGACCGGGTCCGGAGGCGGACGACGCGGCGCAGGACGCCTGGGTGAGGGCTCTGGCCGCACCGCCGCCCGATCGGACGGCGCGACTCGGCTGGCTCCGTGCCGTCGCTCGTTCCGCGGTCTTCTCCCGCCGCCGCCGCGACGTCGCCCGCGCGGCGCGCGAGCGGAACTCCGCCGCCCCCGCCCCGGTTCCGACTCCCGACCGGATCCTCGAGCGGGAGGAGCTTCGCCGCCGGATCGTCGAGGCGGTGCTCGGCCTGCCGGAGAGGTACCGCACGCCGGTCCTCCTCCGCCACTTCGAGGAGCTCGAGCCCGTCGCGATCGCGGCGCGTCTCGGCGTCCCCGTCCGGACGGTCTGGACCCGATTGCACCGAGCGCGACTCGCCCTGCGCGAGCGGCTCGATGCCGACGACCCGCGAGGCGCCCGGCGTCTCGGCGCGCTCGCCGGCGGCCCGGCCGTCCTCTCCGCGGCGCCCGCGCCGGCGGCCGTCGTCGCCGGCGGGCTCCTGTTCGGAAAGGGAGTGGTGGCGACGACGGCGGCGGCGATCCTCCTCTCGATCGGCGCGCTCGTGCTCCGGTCCGGGTCGCCTCCTCCGGTCGGTCCCTTGCCCGGGGCCCCGGCCGGGCCGGCGTTCGGGGAGCGGGACGAAACGGCCTCCGTCCCGGTTCGGGCGTCGGAGCCGGGCGAGCGCGGGGTCGCGGGAGCCGCCGACCGCGCGGTCGTCCGGGACGGCGAGGGCGGAACTCCGGCGTTCCGCGGGCGCGTCGTGGACGCGGCGGGCGTTCCGCTCGAGGAGGTCGCCGTCCGGTGGGACGGAGACGTTCGGTCCGCGACCCGGACCGACCGGGAGGGGCGGTTCGAGCTTCGGTCTCCCGAGGCGATCGTGACGCTCCGGTTCGCGCGGGAGGGGTTCGTGCCGACGGAGGTCGAGGCGACGCTCGCGTCCGCGGTCGACGTCGTCCTTCGCCGCGGCGTGGAGGTGCGAGGCACGGTACGCGACGACCGGACCGGCGCGCCGGTCGCCGGGGCGCGCGTGGCGATCGGCGCGGCCCGCGCGTCGACCGGCGCCGACGGGGCGTTTCGGCTGTTCGCCCCGCCGCTCTCGGACCGGCTCGCGATCGAGCACGACGACTACGTCGAGTGGATCGCGGAGCCGTTCGACGCGTCGGTCGGGCCGCTCGACGTTCGGCTGCCGCCGATCTCCGGGGCCGCGGACGAGGTTCGGTACGTGCGCGTCGTCGCCGCCGAGGACGGCCGCCCGATCGACACCGCGACGTTCGGAACGAGCTCGTCGCGCTCGCTCGGCGGCGGACTCCACTCCGTCGGCTTCCTTCGTGGCGCGAGGTCCTTGGGCGCCTCGGTCGAGGCCAAGGATCGGGTCGGGGTCCGGATCGAGGAACGCACCGCTCGCGGTCGTGTCGCTCACGATCCGATCGAGGTCCGGCTCGAGCGGCCGGCCGCCGTGCGCGGAACCGTGCGGGACGTCGAGGGCGCGCCCGTGGAAGGGGCGCGAATCCGCGCCGAGGTGGAGGTCCTCGGGCTCCTCCACGGACATCGGGCGGGCCCGGGTCATCGCCGGGCGACCGCGACGACCGGCGCGGACGGAGTCTTCGAGGTTCGGAACCTGCTCCCGTCCGCGAAGGTCCGGATCCGCGTCGAGCACGAGCGGTACGCGCGGGCGAGCGTCCAGGTGCCGACGAGGCGGGCCGGTGCGGAGGGCGACCCGACGGAGGTCGCGCTGACGCTCGACGCCGGCGGGTCGATCGCCGGCGTCGTCGTGCGCGCCGAGGACGGGCGACCGATCGCCGGGGCGACGGTCCGCGTCGGCACGGCCCACGTCGCGTCGACCGACGACGAGGGGAGGTTCGAGCTCGACGGGATGAGCGGGACGCCGTTCGTGGAGGTTCGGGCGGACGGGTACGCGACGATGCGGCGGCACGTCTCCCGGCCGTTGGGAGCGGGGTCGTCCCTAGTCGACCTCCGGATCCCGCTCGCGCGCGGCGGCTCGATCGCGGGCCGGGTCGTCTCCGCGGACGGTCGGCCGGCGTCGGGTGCGGCCGTCCTCGCGTTCCGACCGCGGCTCGACGACCCGACCGCGGTCAGCGTCTTCCGCCCGGCCACGGCCGACGCGGCGACCGACGGATTCCGACCCGTGGTCCGGGCGACCGCGATCGAGGCGGACGCCGAGGGGAGGTTCGTGGTCGGTGATCTCACGCCGGGCACGTACGCGCTCTCCGCGGCGCCGTCCGGGTGCCGGCCGACCGACGATCCGCGCCGGGCCGTCGACGTGCACACGGGGCGTTCGGACGTCGTGTTGACCGCCCACGGCCCGACCGGCGTCACCGTGCGGGTCGTCGACGCCGGGAGCGGCGCCCCGCTCCCTCGCTTCCGGTTCGCCGGCCCGAGCCGACGGGGAGAGGTGACGAACGCGCGCGGGGAGGTGTTCGTCGAGGCGCTCCCCGGCGCCCCGTTCTCCGTGGCCGCGGCGGCGCCCGGTCACGCGACACAGGTCTCGAGCGGTCTCCGGATCGGGGACGGGGAGTGGCGCGAGGCCGAGCTTCGGCTGCCCCGGGCGTCGGCCCGCGAGGGAACGCTGACCGATGCCCGCGGGCGCCCGATCGCCGACGCGACGCTCGTCCTTCGACCGAACGGCGCGGGGGAAGCGGCGGACGAGTGGTTCGACGCCGAGGTCGTCACCGACTCCGACGGTCGGTTCACGCTCTCCGATGCCGCTCCGGGGACGTGGGACGTCGTCTCGTGCCGGCGCTCGGGTGGCGCCGGTGCGGCGACGCGGACCCTGTCCGTCGAGCCGGCCCACCTCGCCCTGACCGCCTCGACCGACCCCGCTCCCGTGATCCGACTGGTCGCGAGCCCGCCGGCCGGACAGGCGCTGGTCAGGGGATTCGTCGAGGTCAGGGAGGACGCGGCCGAGGCGTTCGTCGTGCTGGAGCCGCACGGCATCCGGGCGGTCGTCGACGGGGAGGGGCGATTCTCGGTCGAAGCGGTCCCGGCCGGTCCGGTCGCCTTCCGGCTCGAGCAACGGCTCGACCACCCCGTGTGGAACGGAATCGTGTCCCGGGCGGTCGGCGAGGCGGAGGTCCCCGACGTCGGGACCCTCGACGTCGACCTCCGACCTCGCTGACCTCGTCGTCGATCCGCCTCGATCGGGGCGGCGAGGGACTCGCGTCGCAGCGACGGCACTTCTTCGACGGACTGCTATCGTGGGTCGGGCACTCTTCTCGGGTGGGTTGCCACTCGGCGCCCCGCACGATGGAGACCTTCCATGCCCGGTTCGAGCCCCGCGTCCCGCTGGCCCCTCTTCGTCGTCGTCCTCGTCGCCGTCGTCGCGGCGGCGGTCTTCCTGCTGTCGTCGGACGACGGGCCGGAGGAGGTCGATCTCGCCGGCGCGACGGAGAGCCCGGCCGCGGTCGCGAGGGTCGAGGCCCCGGCGGTCGAGGCGCTGCCGCCGGCCGAGGTCGCGCCGAGCGAGGTCTCGCGCGACGTCGTCGAGGCGGCGCCCGAGGTCGGGGAGGCGTCCGGTCCGCCGCCGAGCTACGCGGAGGCGCTCGGCGGGATCGTCGGCCGGGTGGTCGAAGCGGACCGCTCGACGCCGGTGCCGGACCTCCCGCTCGAACTGCTCGGCGCGTCGCTCGGCGAGGTGTTCGTGCCGATCGAGGCGCTGTTCGGGGACCCGACCGCGTGGGAGCTCGGAGTGGTCAAGGGGGGGACGCGGACCGACGACGAGGGACGGTTCCGATTCGAGGGCGTCGACCCGGGCGCGCTGCACGCCCTGGTGATCGACGGGGGCGGCGCGCGCGCCGACCTCCGGATCCTCGACGCGACGCCGAACAGCGGCGAGGAGCGGGACGTCGGCGACATCGTGATGCAGCCGTTCGTCACCTTCACCGGCCGGGTCGAGGAGTACGGGGGCGAGCCGGTCGCCGGCGCGCGCGTCCGGGCGACGAACATCCCGCCGATCGTGTTCCAGTTCGGCGCCGCCGACGTCGACCCGGACGGCGGCGTCCTGTACGACGCGCCGGGGAAGACCGGCCGGAAGTGGGGCGTGTTCCGGTTCCCCGCGGCGGCGCGGACGCTCCTCGACCGGCTTCCGGTCCCGTCGACCGAGACCGCGGAGGACGGGACGTTCGTCCTCGAGGGGGTCCCGATCGGCGTGGTGACGGTCCTCGTCGACGAGCCGGGGTTCGTCACGCTCGTCCACGGCCCGGTCCCGACGGGGGCCGGCGGAGGCGAGCGCTCGATCGGCACGCTCGTCCTCGACGAGGGGGACGAGCTCGGCGGCGTCGTGCTCGACGGCGCCGGCGCCCCGGTGCCGGGGGCGGAGGTCCTGGTCGGACCGAAGTTCGACCTGACCGACGACGCGGCGCTCCTCCGCCCCGGCGACGTGGCGGGGGCCGACGGCCGGTTCCACGTCACCGGGGTCTCGGACGAGGACCAGTTCGTGGCGGTCCGGCGGCCGGACGGCGTCGACTGGGTCGTGCTCGAGGACGTCTCCCCCGGCGCCACCGACCTCGAGGTCCGCTTCCCGGCCGAGCACTCCCTCCGCGTCCTCGCGGTCGACGCGAACGGCGGGACGATCGAGCGTCCGGCGCTCGTCCTGAACGAGATCGGCGAGGAGGATGCGATCGTCGCCGCCGTGCTCGTCGGCCCGCGGCCGCTCGCGAAGCGGACGACGTACGACGAGGCGGGGGCCGCGGTGGTCGAGGGGCTGGGGCGCTCGCGGTACCGGGTCCTCGTGCGCGCGGACGGCTACGCGGCGAAGGACGTCGACGCGGACCTCCGCGAGGGGCCGGCCGACCTCCGCGTCGAGCTCGAGCCGGCGCGCACCGTCCGCGTCCGCGCCCTCCGCGGCGTCGACGGGAGCCCGGTCGAGTACGCCCTGGTGCTGGCGTTCGAGTTCGACGACGAGATCGACATCGACGGGCTGCCGTTCGCCGGCGGACGGACGGACGCGAACGGCCGCGTCGCCCTGACCGGCGTCCCCGCGAAGGGGTGCAACCTCCGCGTGTCGCACCCGGCGTACGCGATCGCCGACCTGCCGGGGGTGGCGGCGGACATCGAGGTCGACGTCCCGCTCCTGGCCGGCGGCTCGATCCGGGGGCGGGTCCACGCGGGCGGCGAGCCGCTCGACTCGCCGCGCTTCCTCGGCCTCGGGCCCGACGACAACGTCGTCATGCCTCGGATGGCGACGACCGACCTCGACGGGGAGTTCGAGTTCACCCGGCTCGCCCCCGGCGAGTACGAGCTCGTCGTCCTCCCGCGGTTCGCGAACGAACGGGGCGTCGTCGATCTGTTCCAGGACATGTTCCTGTCGTTCGGGATGCCGGAGCGTCAGGTCGACGCCGTGGTCGTCGAGGGGCAGGAGACCGTCGTCGACATCGACGTCCTCGGCGTCGACGGCGACCTGCGGACCGCGCTCCTGAGCGGGCGGGTGCTGATCGACGGGCGCCCCGGCGTCGGCGCGAGCGTGACCGCGATGCCGCACGGCGCCTGGGAGGGGCGGAAGAGCACGCGGACGGACGGCGACGGCCGGTTCGAGTTCGGTCAGGTCGCGATCGGTCCGACCGGGAAGGTTTCGCTCACCGTCGCGCCGGCCGGCGTCCGGAACGACAACTGGTGGATGGGAGGGTTCTACAACCGGACGCTCCACCTCCCCGAGAACTCGAACCGCGTGCTGATGGTCGACATCCGGACCGGCCGGCTCTCCGGTCGCGTCGTCCGGGACGACGACGGCCGGGCGATCCCGCAGGCGCAGGTGATCGTGAGGAGCGCGCACCGCGATCCGGGGGCGCAGTTCATGATCGAGGGGAGCGAGCCGGCGGAGCCGCCGCCGCAGTCCGAGGAGCCGCCGGCGGCGAGCGCGCAGGTGGTCCAGACCGGCCCGGACGGCCGGTTCGAGATCGACATGCTCCCCGAGGGGACTTACGTCGTCCAGGCCGAGGCGGACGGGTTCGCCGAGGCGACGGTCGCGTCGATCCGGGTCCCGATCGGGGGTTCGCCGCCGCCGGTCACGATCCGGATGGTCGGCGCGCTGAGCGTCGCCGGGCGCGTCGTCCTCCCGCCGGGCGCGCCGGAGGGGAACCGGTGGATGCAGTTCGAACGCCGGCTCGAGGGGGACCGGCGGAGCTACTGGACCAGCGTCGAGGAGGGGAGGTTCGAGACCGAGGAGCTCTCGCCCGGGGAATGGGAGGTGCTCCTGAACATCTGGGGTGACCAGGACGGCCCTCGCCAGTACAAGGGGACGCTCGTCGTGCCCAAGGAGGGGCTCGCCGACGCCGTCGTCCACCTCACCGAGGTCGAGAGCTCCGAATGATCCCGTACGTCCTCGCGCTCGCGCTCGCCGCCCCGGCGGGCGACGATGTCTTCGCCCCCGCGTCCGCCGACGGGACCGCGGTGTCGATCACCGTCGAGATGATCTCGCCCCCCGGGATGCCGTTCACGGTCGGCGTCCGGGCGCGCGGGACGGCGGTGCGGGTCCGGAACGGCGACCCGCAGCAGGCGGTGGCGCTCCGCTCGATCGGGTGGCGTCACGGCGTCCCGAACGTCAACTGGCTCGTGCCGGTCCTCGGTCGGGCCGTCGAGGAGCGGGACGGGACGATCGCGCTCGACCCGCTGGCGACGTCGCTCACCGCGCTCCGCTTCGAGCACGGTCTGCTCCTCCCCGGCGAGGAGCTCGTCGTGCCGCTCGAGCTCCCGGTCGGTCCGGGGCCGACCCAGCGGCTGGAGGTGGCGTACGCGATCGTCGGGAACGACATCCGCGGATGGCGGACCGAGATCCTCCTGCCGCGGGTCGACGAGATGTCGCACGCCGTCTTCGGCCCGGTGACGACCGACGCCCTCGAGCTTCGGCGTCTCGAGGGGGGCGGCCGCGCGCTCGCCCGGTCGACGATGAAGGAGGGGTACCTCCCGCTCGGCGAGGGGACGGCGACGTTCGAGGTCGCCGTCGACGCGGCCGACGCGCCGGAGAGGACCGGCGGGCTGACGGCCGAGGACGTGGCGGCGACGCTCTCCGGGGCCGCCGACGTGAACGCCGCTTGGGAGTCGACGCTGCGCGCGTGGCTCGTCGTCGCCGCGGACGGCCGTGCGGCGATGATCGGGAAGCGGGGGATCGTCGAGTTCGGCGGCGGCTGGAGCCTCGCCGCGCCCGCGCTCGTCAACGCGGACGGCGAGGGGAACACGCGCGCGTTCCTCCACCCCGACGTCTTCGGCGACGTCGTCCGCGTCGCCCGCCCGAGCTTCGACGGCGCGTTCTACGTCCCCGGCGCGACGGTGCTCGGCCCGGGCGACCTCCGGAAGGTGCTCGAGCGCGCCCACGAGCGCGACCTCGGCGTCCGCGTCGTCGCCGTCGACCCGAACGGCTTCGGCACCGAACACCTCCTCTCGGTCGGCGTCGACGTCGACCCGCGGGGGCGCTGGATCGACCCGGCGATCGAACCGGAAGGGAGTTGACCGCTGCGCGCGGGGCGAGGAACGCGCTCGGGAATGGTCTGCGCGTTCGCCACGGCGGGGGACGAGACGGGGAGGTGTCTCCGACCCGCTGTCCTGGCCGCTGCGCGCGGGGCGAGGAACGCGATTCGGGAACGTCTGCGCGTTCGCCACGGCGGGCGCCGGAGGAGGGACGAGCTCTCCGACCCGCTCACGTCCTCGCGCGATGCATCCGGAGTGGTCTCCGCTCGGTTTCGAGTCGCGCTGCGGGGTCGCTCTCGGAGCCTCATCCCTCCTCCGGCCCCGCCTCGCCCGCTTCGGACTTCCTCACCCGATTCCATGGAATGAGGGGGAATGCGGAGGGGGACCCATGAATGGGTGAACTCGACGGTGGACGTCGGCGTCTCAGCCCCCAGCCCCCAGCCCCCAGCCCCCAGCCCCCAGCCCCCAGCCCCCAGCCCCCAGCCCCCAGCCCCCAGCCCTCCCTCACTCCCCCTCCCCCTCGCAGCAGCTCCTCCTCCGGCGCGTCGTCTCCACCACGTGCCCCCTGCGGTCGAACTCCAGGTGGCAGCACGCGAGGACCGCCTTGCGCAGCGCGTCGC
>JAUIEL010000875.1 GCA_030428825.1 bacterium | reverse complement strand
CCGGCGCTGTTGGCGGGGCTGACGATGGCGCTCGTCTGGTTCGTCCACGTGCCGGAGCGGACCGGCGAGTCGATCCTCGTCCTCCTGACCGGGGTCGCGGTGGCGCTGACCGGCGTCGTCGCCCAGCCGAGCCGGCTCTCGCTCGGGCTCCTGATCGCGGAGGTCGCGCTGGCGGTCGTCGCGCTGGTGTTCGTGCACGGCCGCGAGGTCCGCCGCGGCGTCGCCTCCCGTTCGCGCCCCACGCTCGCCCCGGTCGAGTCGGCGGGCGGCGGGCTGCTCCGCGCGGCTGCGGCGGTCCTGCTCGCGGTCGCGGTCGTCGCCGTCCTCCCGGTCGTCGTCGGGATCGAGCACGCGCTCGTCGGCGCGCGATTCGTCCCCTCGAGCCACCGGGCGTCCGACCCGGCGGACGAGCGCGAGGACCCCGACGACCTCCGGCCGGCCGGCGCCTCGGCGGAGGGGGGACCGGAACGCGCCGACGACCGGTCGATGCGGTACCCGGACGGTCTGCCGGAGGGGGCGCGCGACGGCTCGACGCCGGCCCAGTCGTTCGGCGAGGTGCGCGTCCTCGACGCCGACCTCGGCGGCGCCCCGTTCCTGCTGCGCGGCAACGTCCTCGGCCTCGCCGGCCCGGGCGGGTTCCTGGGCGTCCCGCGCGGCGGCCGGATCGCCGCGGCGTCGACGGTCCCCGCGCACGGATCGGGCGCCCCGCTCTTCGACCTCGCCGACCCGGGGGCCGGCCCCGAGGCGACGCTCGAGATCCGCCACCCGGCGATCCCGTTCCGCGGCTCCGACCGGCTCCTCCTCCTCCCCGCCGGAACCCACGCCGTGCGCGTGCTCCGACCGCTCCCCGGCGCGGGACGGCAGCTCCGCGAGCGGTCCGAGGGCGTGTTCACGATCCCCCGCCGGTTCTCCGGGATGCTGGTCGTCGAGGCGAGCGTGAGCGAGCGGACCCTGCGCCGCTCGGTCGCGGGGCGCGCCGATCGGATCGTCGGCCCCGTCCGCCATCCCGACCCGCGGTGGACCGAGCTCCCCGACGACCTCCCCGCCGCCGCGCGGATCGCCGCCTTCACCCGCCGCATGGTCTCGGGGGCGCGGTCGTTCGACGACGTCCGGAACGTCGCCGCCTTCCTCCGGCGCGAGTTCGTCTACGACACCTCGGCGCCGTTCGACGGGCTCGGCAGCGTCGAACGCCTCCTGAACGGCCGCCGCGGCTACTGCCAGCACTTCGCGCTCGCGGCGACGGTGATGCTCCGGAGCGCCGGCCTCCCCGCCCGCGTCGCGACCGGATTCCTCGTCAACGACTGGGACGCGCCTTCGCGGGCGTACGAGGTCTGGTCGAGCGACCGCCACGCGTGGATCGAGGTCCACGTCGAGGGGGAGGGGTGGGTGCCGGTCGACGTCACCCCGGGGAGCGTCCTGGCCGATCTCCGCCGGCTGCGGGGGGACGAACCGGGGGACGAGGCGACCGCGCCGCCGGACGACCTCGAGCCGTTCCTCGCCGCGACCACCCTCGAGGGGCTGATCGACCGCCTCGCCGCGGCGCCGGTCGCCGTCGCCCGGATCGCCGCGCGCCGGCCGGACCTCGCACTCCTCGGGCTCGGGGCGGCGGGGCTGCTCGCCGTCGCCCTCCTCTGGGCCGGTCGGACGGTGCGCCGGCGCTTCGACCCGGCGGCGCTCTCGACCGACACGCGCTGGGCCCGCCTCCTCGCGGCGCTGGCGGCGCGGGGTCTCCGCCCGGCGGCGGGGCAGACACCCCGCCAGTTCGCGGCCGAGGTCGCCCGGCGCCGCGGCGAGCCGTTCGGCCCGATCGTCCGGGTGGTCGACCTCTTCTACCGGGCCCGGTTCGGCCGCCGCCCGCTCGGCGACGACGAGGAACGGTTCGTCGACACGTTCATCGAGTCGATTCGCTAGGCTCCAACACCTGTTCGGTGAGGGGCTTCCGCCCGAAGCGAAGCCTCCGGTCCGCGGGGAGAGGTGAGGATGCTGCGTCCGTCGTTCGCGCGTGCCGCCGGTTCGACCCTGATCGCCCTCGCCGCGGCCGCTCCCGCCCCGGCCGCCTCGTACGAGGTGAAGCCTCCCCTGAAGATCCAGGACGCCGTCGACGCCGCGCTGACCAACGGCGACGCGGTCGATGTCATCTTCGTGCAGCCAGGGACTTACAACGAATCGGTCTCCATCGACTACGCGCTCGCGCCGGGGCAGAAGAGCCTCTCG
>JAUIEL010000874.1 GCA_030428825.1 bacterium | reverse complement strand
CCGGGACTGAACCTCCCCCCGCCGCCGAGCGGCCGACGGGGACGGGCCGGGCCGACCGGACGCCGCCGCCTCCACGCCGGTCGGACGCGAAGCATCGCGATCGCGCGCACGACCTTCCGGAGCGGGAGCCTAGGATCCCGGCATGGCGGCTCCCCGCTGGACCCTCTCGCTCTTCGTCGCGCTCGCCGGGCTCGCGGTCTTCCTGAACGCGGTCGACGGCGAGTTCGTCTACGACGACCTCACGTACGTGATGAAGAACCCGTCGGTCGTCGACGGCGCCGGCGTCTTCACCGAGGCGACGCCCCCCCATCGGCCGGAACTCGGCCTCTACCGGCCGATCACCGTCCTCACGTACCGCTGGACCTTCGACGCGGTCGGGCTCGACGCCGAGGTGTTCCACGCGGTGAACGCCCTGCTGCACGCGATCTGCTGCGCGCTGCTGGTGGCGGCGGCGCTCCGGCTCGGCGCCTCCGCCCCCGCCGCCGGCGTGGCGGGACTGCTGTTCGCGCTCCACCCGGTCCACGCCGAATCGGTCGCGTGGATCGTCGGCCGGGCGGAGATCCTCGCCCTCCTCTTCTCGCTCCTCGCCGTGCTCGCCTGGGGGAGCCCGTCGGGGCGGGACGGCCCGCTCCGGCCGCTCCTCGCCGCGCTCGCGTACGCCGCGGCCGCGCTCTCCAAGGAGAGCGCCCTCCCGCTGCCGGCGATCCTCGTCGGCCTCGACCTGCTCCGGAGCCCGCGCCCCGGACTCCGCCGCCTCGTCCGGGACGCGCTGCCGCTCGCCGTCGTCGCGCTCGTCCTCGTCGCGGTCCGCGTCGCGGTGCTCGACCGGTTCGGGCCCGAGAACCCGCCGGGCTCCGCGTTGGCGAGCCTGACCGCCCTCGAGCGGATCCGCCTCGCGGTCGTCGTCCCCGGCCGGGCCCTCCGCTTCCTCCTCTGGCCCCACCCGCTCTCGATCCACTACGAGCCGCGCGACCTGGACGGAACGGCGCCGCTGCTGCTCGGCCTCGCGACCGTCGCCGGGGTCGCGTTCCTCCTGTTCCGCTCGCTCCGTCGCGGCGGCGACCCGATCGGACGCGGCGCCCTGATCTTCGCGGTCGCGCTCCTGCCGTTCCTCCACCTCGTGCCGATCGGCGCGATCTACGCGGACCGGTTCCTCTACCTGCCGAGCGCCGGGTTCGCGCTCGTCGTCGGCGCCGCCCTCTTCCCCGGCCGCGAGCGACCGGGCGCGACGCGGTCCCTCGTCGCGGCCGCCGCGCTGGCGCTCCTCGCGGGGCTGACGATCGTCCGGAACGAGGCGTTCGACTCGAACTTCGCGCTCTGGCGCGACGCCCAGCGGAAGGACCCGACCGCGGCGCTCCCCGCCTATCAGCTCGGCTACTTCTACTACCAGGCCGGGATCCTCGACCATCAGTCGAACGAGCGGCGCGGCGCGCTCTACTGGTGGCGGCGGTCGATCGAGCTCGACGATCGCCACCCGTTCGCCCAGGACGCGAACCTCCGGCTCGGCGAACACGCGGCCGGCGTGCTCGGCGACGCGAAGACCGCCGCGGCGTACTACCGGCGGGCGATCGTCCTCGACAAGACGCGCGTCGAGGCGTTGCTCGACCTCGCGGCCCTCCACCGCACGCCGGAGGTGTCGACCGCGGAGGCGCGCGCGCTGCTGGAGGAGGTGCTCCGGCTCGACGCGGACGAAGGGGAGCGCGCGGCGGCGCGGAGCATGCTGGCGGAGCTCGACGCGGGCTGACCGGACGACCCGGTCGCCGTCAGCCGTCGTCGCCGCGCGGGTCGAGGCCGATCCAGCCGGCGAGGAAGTCGAGCGCCTCGTCGAGCCGAACCTCGGCCCCGGCGCCGACCAACGCGAGATGCGCCTCCGCGCCGACGTCCCAGGTTCGCCGGCTCTCCGGCGGGAAGACCCGCACGTCGCCGCCGAGCACGACCGGGTCGGACTCGCAGTAGTAGAAGCGCGACAGGCCGATCTCCGCCCGCCGCTCGGCCCAGACCCCGCCCTCCCGGAGTCCCCAGCCGAGCTGGTACAGCTTCAGCTCGAAGCCGCCGGCCCACGACTCGGGACGCCCGAGCTGCCCGATGCCGGCGGCGATCCAGGGCGTCGCGCGGACGTGCGCCAGGAGGCCCGGACCGACCGCGAGCCGGACCGACACCACGTCGACCAGGTCGAGCCCTCGGGCGGCGAACCACGAGAGGACGGCGTCCGTC
>JAUIEL010000124.1 GCA_030428825.1 bacterium | reverse complement strand
GGCATCGCCCCGCCGGTCAGCCCCTTCGAGAGGCAGACGAGGTCGGGGCGCACGTCCGCCGCGTCGCAGGCGAACCGCGCGCCGGTCCGCCCGAAGCCGGTCATCACCTCGTCGGCGATCAGCGGCACGCCGTGGCGGTCGCACGCGGCGCGGGCGGCGGCGACGACGGAGGCCGGGTGCATCCGCATCCCCGCGGCCCCCTGGACGAGCGGCTCGAGGATCACGCCGGCCGCCCGTCCGCCGAGCGTCGCGAGCGCCTCCTCGATCGCGCCGCCGTCGGCCGCCGCCCGGCGGGTCTCGAACAGGAACGGCCGGAACCGCTCGAAGAACGGGTCGGGGTCGCCGACCGCCATCGCGCCGAACGTGTCGCCGTGGTACGAGCCGTCGAGCGCGACGAACACCCGCCGTTCGGGCGCCCCCTCCTGGGCCCACGCCTGGAGGACGATCTTCAGCGCGACCTCGACCGCGGTCGAGCCGTTGTCGCTGAAGAAGACCCGGGAGAGGCCCGCCGGCGCGACCTCGAGCAGCCGCTCGGCGAGGCGGACCGCGGGCTCGTGCGTCGCTCCCGCGAACAGGACGTGGTCGAGCGTCGCGGCCTGGCGTGCGATCGCCTCGACGATGCGCGGGTGGCCGTGGCCGTGCAGGCACGCCCACCACGACGAGATCGCGTCGAGCAGCGTCGTGCCGTCCTCGAGCGTGAGGGTCGCGCCGGACGCGGCGGCGACGGGGAGCGGCGCGTCCTCGAGGCCGTGCTGGGTGTACGGGTGCCAGGCGACGGCGCGGTCGCGCGCGACGAGGTCGGTCAAGGGAGCTCCTCTCCGAGGTCGTTCCGGTCGAGCCACGCGTCGAGCGCGGCCGCCTCGAGCGGCGAGAACGGCGGGACCTCGTGGACCGCCGCCACCCCGCCGCGCGCGGCGAGGGTCTCCCGGTTCGAGCGGTGCTCGGGGCCGACGAGGAAGAGCGCGCGCGGCTCGAGCGACCGGGCCCGGAGCGCCTCGAGCGTGAGGAACGTGTGGTTCAGCGTGCCGAGCCCCGACCGCGCCACGAGGACGACCGGGAGTCGGCGCGCGGCGAGCCAGTCGGCGAGCGTCACGTCGAGCGTGAACGGGACCATCAGTCCGCCGGCCGGTTCGACGATCAACGGGCCGCCCGCCGCGCCGAGGAGCGCGTCGAGGCGCGCGTCGATCGCCGCCACGTCGATCGCGGCGCCCGCCGCCGCGGCCGCCTCGTGCGGCGACGCGGGGAGCGGGAAGGAATACTCCGGCGCCGTGAACGCCGCCTCCGGGGCCCCGGCGAGACGGCGGACCTCGTCGGTGTCGCTCTCGTCCCCGGTCTGCACCGGCTTCCAGTATCGCGCCGGGCCGGCCCGGAGCCGACGACGCAGGAGGAGCGCCGAGACGACCGTCTTCCCGACGCCGGTGTCCGTCCCGACGACGACCGTCGCCGGCGCGACGCTCCGCGCCGCCTTCGCGCGCGCCGCCGCCGTCGGGCGGACCTCCCGCACGACCCGCGCGAGCCGGTCGACGTCCGAATCGGAGTGCGACGCCCGGACGACGAGCCGGAGCCGCGACGTCCCCCTCGGCACCGTCGGCGGCCGGACCGCCCGCACGTCGAACCCCGCCTCGCGGCACCGCGCCGCCGCCGCGAGCGTCGCGTCCTCGTCGCCGATCACCGCGGGGACGATGGCGGCGGCCGGCGGCGGTGCGTCGAGCGCGCCGGCGAGCCGCGCGGCGAGGGTTCGGACCCGGCGGCCGCGCGCCTCGTCGGTCCGGACGATCCGGACCGCGGCGAGCAGCGCGGCCGCGACCGCCGGCGGAGGGGCGGTCGTGAAGACGAACGGCCGCGCGCGCTGGACGAGCGTGTCGATCACCGGCCGCCGCCCGACCACGAGGGCGCCGGCGACGCCGAGCGCCTTCCCTCCGGTGACGACGCGGGCCGCGAGCCGCGACGAGGCCGCGTCGCGGCCGGTCGCCGCGAAGCCGCCGGCTCCCTCCGGTCCGAGCAGGCCGACGGCGTGCGCCTCGTCGACGATCAGCCACGCGTCGCGCCGGCGGCAAACCTCGTCGAGCGCGTCGAGCGGGGCGAGGTCCCCGTCCATGCTGAACACCGACTCGGTCACCACGAACCGGCGGCGGGCGCCGGCCGCGCGCGCGAGCGCCGCGTCGACCGCGTCGACGTCGGCGTGCGCGTGGACGATCGTCCGGGCCCGGGAGAGGCGGCAGCCGTCGACGATCGACGCGTGGTTCAACGCGTCCGAGAGGATGACGTCGCCGGGGCCGGCCAGCGCGGTGACGACGGCGAGGTTGGCGTGGTAGCCGGTCGGGAAGAGGAGCGCCGTCTCGTCGTGGAGCCACGCGGCGACCTCCCGCTCGAGCCGGTCGATCCCGGGGTCGCCGCCGCCGAGGAGGCGCGCGGCCCGTCCGCCGGCGCCGTGTTCGCTCGCGGCGGCGGCGGCCGCGGCCGCGAGCTCTTCGTGCCGGGCGAGGTCGAGGACGTCGTTCGAGCAGAAGTCGACCCGCCCCTCGCTCCCCGCCGGCGGCGGGAGCTCTCGCCGGAGCGAGCGCGCCGCGAGCGCCTCGACCTCGGCGGCGAGCGCGTCGTCCAGGTTCATCCGCCGTCGCGGATCGTCCGGAGCCCGAGCTTCGACAGGAGCGCGGCGTCGCCGGCCGGCGTCGGGTTCGGAGTGGTCAGGAGCTCGTCCCCGACGAAGATCGAGTTCGCGCCGGCGAGGAAGCAGAGCGCCTGCCCCTCCTCGGTCATCGCGGTCCGTCCGGCGGAGAGGCGGAGCACCGCCTTCGGCATCAGGATCCGCGCCGCCGCGACCGTCCGGACCAGCTCGCTCCAGTCGAGGTCGTCCTCGGCGGAGAGCGGGGTCCCCTCGACCTTCACGAGCGCGTTGATCGGCACCGACTCCGGCGCGGGGTCGAGGTTCGCGAGCTCGGCGAGAAGCTCGGCGCGCGCGGTCTCCGTCTCGCCGAGCCCGAGGATCCCGCCGCAGCAGACGTTCAGGCCGGCGTCGCGCACCGCGCGGAGCGTCCGGAGCCGGTCGTCGTACGTGCGCGTCCCGATCACCTTGTCGTAGTGGCTGCGGCCGGTGTCGAGGTTGTGGTTGTAGTAGTCGAGGCCCGACTCCTTCAGCCGCGCCGCCTGCGCCTCGTCCAGCATGCCGAGCGTGACGCAGGTCTCGAGGCCGAGCTCCTTCACCGAGCGGACCATCTCGCAGACCCGGTCGAACTCCGGCCCCTCCCGGACCTCGCGCCACGCCGCGCCCATGCAGAACCGATCGGCGCCGTTCTCCTTCGCCCGGCGCGCCGATCGCACGACCTCGTCGACGTCGAGCAGCGGCTCGCGCGCGACCGGGGCGGAGTGATGGGCGCTCTGCGAGCAGTACCCGCAGTCCTCCGGACAGCCGCCGGTCTTGATCGACAGGAGCTGCGAACACTGCATCGCGCCGGCGTCGTGGTGCTCTCGGTGGACCGCCGCCGCCTCGAACACGAGGTCGAGGAGCGGTCGGCGGAGGAGCGTCTCGATCTCGGCGACGCCCGTGCGCGGCGGCGTCTCGGTGCGGCTCGTCGGGGTCATCGGCGGGTCCGGGTCCGGAGGGCGGTCGTCGCGGCGTCGGTCACTTGCAGCAGCCGGGGGTCTCCTGGGCGCCCGCCTCGTCCGCGCAGCAGGAGCCTCCCTCGAGGAAGGCGGCGCCGTCCTCGTCGGTGACGATCTTCGCGTCGGCGTCGCCGCCGCAGCACGCGTCCGGCGCGGGCGCCGCCGTCTCCTCGGCCGCGCAGCACGAGCCGGCCTCGAAGGTCGCCTCGGCCGTCTCGTCGGCGACGACGCCGGCGCTCGATTCGGCGCTCGCCGCGGTGACGTCGCCGGAGCAGCCGGCGGCGACGAGCAGGAGCAGGGCGGCCGGGAGGAGGAGGGCGAGGCGTCGGACGTTCATGCTGTTCTCCATCGCGATTCGAGTCGATCTCGGCCATGCTAGCGGAGGAAGGCTCTTGGAAGGGGCAAGGAAACGCCGACGAGGAGGTCGATGGGACCGCTCTCGAGACTCACGCTCCTGGCCGCCCTGCTGGCGGCGCCGATCGGGCCGATCGCCGCTCAGGCCCCCCGCCCGCCCGTGGTCGTCCAGTGCACCCCGACCTCGATCAGCGGCTCGTTCGGGGTCGTCCGGACCGGGAACCCGATCGTGGCGGCGCTCCGCCGGGCCGGCCCCGGGAGCGTGATCCGGCTCGCGCCCGGGGCGTACCCGTCGTTCTCGATCGGGGTGAACGGCGACGCCCCGTACGTCGCGCGGGCGAGCGGCGCGCCGGGGCGCCCGATCCGGATCGTCGGCGCCGGCGACGTCCGGATCCGGGGCGGGCCGAAGACGCAGGACACGATCCTGATCGCGCAGCAGTCGCGGACCGAGCACGTCCACTTCTCCGGGCTGACGATCGAGCCCGGATGGCGGGCGGCGGTGATGTTCGCGCGCGGGGGCGTCCACACCGGCTTCCACTTCACGGATTGCCGGATCGTCGGGGGGTACGACCACGTCGAGCGGCGCGGGCGCCCGTCGAAGTGGGGGGTGTGGGGGAGCCAGCTCCGCGACTTCGTGTTCGAGGGGGTGCGCGCCCGGGCGGAGGTGAAGTTCCTCCGGGACGAGCACGCGTTCTACCTCCAGAACCTCCGCGGCGACGTCCGGATCGAGAACGTGCTCTGCGTCGGCGTCGGTCGGACCTTCTGCCAGATCACCGCGCGCGCCTCCGAGGGACCGCCGGGCATCGGCCGGGTGACGCTGCGCGACTGCCTCGTCCTCGACCCGGGGCTCGCGCCGGGGGACGGGCACAAGGGCGGTTCGGCGATCACCCTCGGGGGACGTCACACCGGGACGATGCTCGTCGAGCGCTGCACCGTCCGCGTCGGCTTCAACGCGCGGCTCCGCAAGCTCACCCGCCCCGGCGTCCCGTACGGCACCGGGGCGCTGGTCGCGGTCGACGGCCGCGAGACCGTCCCGAACGGGACGCTCGTCGTACGCGACTGCCGGTTCGAGTTCGCGGACGGGTGCGGCGACCGGCCGGTCGTCTCGGTCGGCGGCGTGCGCGAGTTCCGGCTCGAGGGGACGAACCGCCTCGTCGCCGGCGGCGAGCAGCCGGCCCTCGCGCTCGACCCGCCGCGGTTCGGCGGCGGATCGGCGCCGGGGAGCCGCCTGGTCGAACGGGTGGTCGTCTCGAAGGCGACGGAGGTCGTGGGCGGGGTCACCCGGTTCGGTCGGGAGACGACGCTCGACGCGATCGAGTGATCCCCGGCTCCCCGATCGACGCTCGCATCGGCCGGCGGCCCGCACCTATGATGTCCGGCACGAACCGGGGGGTGCGTGAGCGAGAACGGATCGGGATACGTGGTCGCGCCGGGGGGCGCGGGTTGCGGGCCGTGGGCGGACGCCCTGCGGGACGTCTCCTCGGACTGCCCGTTCGTCGTGCGCCAGCGGAAGGAGCGGCACACCCGGCATCTCTGGCTGAAGATCCCGGCCGACGACGGTCCGCGCCGCGTCTTCGTCAAGGTCTACCGGCCGCCGCTCAAGCGGAACCTCGGGACGCCCCTCCTCGCCGGCCGCGCGGCGCGGGAGTACCGGAACGGCTCGCTGGCCCGCGAACGCGCCCTGGCGGTCGTGCCGGCGGTGGCGTACGGCGAGCGGCGGCGGTTCGGCGTCGTCGTCGATCAGTTCGTCGCGTTCGAGCACGTCCGGAAGGTCCGCTCGATCGTCGACCTGATCCTCAAGGCGGACGACCCCGCCGCCGTCCGAGAGGCGCTCCGACCGATCGTCGCCGAGAACCTGGGCGCGCTCCACCGGGGAGGCTGCCTCCACCTCGCCGCGAGCCCGCGCAACCTCGTCGCCGTCGGGCCGGAGGACGAGCGGACCTGGCGATGGATCGACCTGCCGTCGGCGATGTTCTTCCGCCGCTCCGTCCACGCGCGCCTCCCCGCGCTCGCCGACGTCCTCCAGGTCCTGCGCAGCCGGACGCTCCTCCCGGACGAGGCGGCGCGACGGGCGTTCGTCGAGGAGTACGCGCCGGGCGACGCGCGGTTCGCGGCGCGGGTCTTCCGGTGCCGCCGGTTCGGCCTCCGGCCGTCGTTCGTGCGCCGCCTGCTGAAGGTGACGGCCGGCTGGTTCAGCCCTCGTCCAGGCGCTCCGCCAGCTTGATCAGCGCCCGGTGGAGCGCGACGCGCGCCGCCCCTTCCGACTTCCCCATCTTCTCGCCGATCTCCTTGTGCGAGAGACCGACGATCCGGGCCAGGGCGATCACCTCCCGCTCGTCGTCGCCGAGCTCGTCGAACGCCGCCTCGATCCGCTCCAGCTCCTCGTTCGCCATCGCGTGCTGGCTCGGGCTCGAGAACGAACGGTACGCGGTCAGGAGCGCCTCGTTCCCGCCTTCGCTCCGGCCGCCGTCGAGCGGGACGTCGCGGGCCGCGTCCCGCTTCTGCGCCTTCCAGTACTCGTGCTTGTTCTGGATCCGGCGCATCGCCGTCGTGAACAGCCAGTGCTTGAAGCCGGTCTCGTTCCCGTGTTGGAACCGGTCGATGTGCTGGAGGACCTCGCGGCAGACCGACTGGGCGAGGTCCTCGGACGACTCGCGGGCGCGGACGAGCGGCCCGGACCGGAGCCGGATGAACGCGCGCAGGCCGGGGAGGTAGCGCCGGAGGAGGGCCTCCACGGCGTTCTCGTCCCCCTGGCTGGCGCTCTCGAGGAGCTTGCGGCGTTCGGCGTCGTCCATCGCCTTCACCTTACTCCGATTCCCGACCTCCCGGAAATGCCGTACCGTGCCCGGCATGAACCTCGCCCGTCGCCTCGCCGACGTCGCCGCGCGGGACCCGGACCGGGTCGCGGTCGAGTTCGACGGGGTCCGCGTGACGTACGGCGCGCTGGCCGAGCGGACGGCGCGGTTCGCCGGCGGGCTCTCGGCGCGAGGCGTCGGACCGGGGGATCGGGTGGCGCTCCACCTCCCGAACGGAATCGAGTTCGTGGTGGCGGTCTGGGGGGCGCTGGCCGCGGGGGCGGTGCCGACCCCGATGAACCCGCAGCTCCGCCGGCGAGAGATCGCGCACCAGCTCGAGGACTCCGGGGCCCGACTGCTGGTGACGTCGGCGGGCGACGACTCCGCCCGGGAGGGGGCCGCGCGGACCGGCGTCGCCGTGGTCGAGGTCGGCGGGTCGGGCGGTCGAGGGTTCGACGGGATCGACGGGGATCCGCTCCTCGCCGCGCGCGACGACGACGACCTCGCGCTGATGCCGTACACCTCCGGCACCACCGGGAAGGCGAAGGGGGTCCTGCTCACGCACGGAAACCTCGCGTCGAACGTCCGCACCATGAACGCGCTGAACGGCCTCGCGCCGGACGACTATCGGATGCTCGTGCCGCTGCCGATGTTCCACATCACGGGGATGACCGTGATGATGCTCGCCCCGCTGCTCGCCGGCGGCACGATCTTCCCGCTCCGGTCGTGGGACCCGGCGGAGACGCTCCGGATGTTCGGGCGCCATCGGATCACCGCGACGGTCTGCGTCCCGACGCTCCTGATCGACATGCTCCGGGTCGCCGACGAGGTCGACGCCGACCTCTCGTCCGTCCGGTTCCTCTTCTCCGGCGGGGCCGGGCTGCCGGTCGCCGTGCTGGAGGCGTTCGAGCGGCGGTTCGGGGTCGAGATCCAGGAGGGGTACGGTCTCTCGGAGACGTCGCCGGTGACCCACGCCAACGTCGCGGCCCCGCGGCGCAAGCCCGGGACGGTCGGATGGCCGATCCCCGGCTGCGAGATGAGACTCGTCGACGCCGACGGCGCGGACGTCCCGCTCGGCGACGTCGGCGAACTCTGGGTCCGGGGCCCGATGGTGATGCGGGGGTACCACGGCGACGCGGCGGCGACGGCGGCGGTGCTCGACGGCGACGGGTGGTTCCGGACCGGGGACCTCGCGACGCGCGACGCCGAGGGGTACGTCTCGATCATCGACCGCAAGAAGGACATGATCCTCGTCGGCGGCCTGAACGTCTATCCGAAGGAGGTGGAGGCGGTCCTCCACGAGCACCCGGCGGTGCGGGAGTGCGCGGTCACGGGGGCGCCCGACGAGCGGAAGGGGGAGACCGTCGTCGCGTGGGTCGTCCCCGCCGACGGCCGCGCCCCGGGCGACGCCCTCGCCGACGAGCTCCGCGGCTACTGTCTGGACGAGCTGGCGGCGTACAAGCACCCGCGCGTCGTCCGGTTCCTCGACGCGCTCCCGCGCACCGCCTCCGGGAAGGTCCGGAAGTTCGAACTCCGCTGACCGTCGGCGCCGCTCAGCCGGCGTGCGCGGTCAGGAGGTCGACCCGCTCGGCGTGCTCGAGTTCGTCGACGGTCCCCGGGCGCGCGAAGTGGTACCCCTGCGCGAACCGCGCGCCGAACGACGCGGCGACCTCCGCCTGCCGCGCGGTCTCGATCCCCTCCACGATCACCTCGATGTCGAGCGCCTCCGCCAGGCCGGCGGTCGAGCGAAGCATCTCCCGCGCCCAGCGCGAGCTCTCGAGGCGCGCCGTCAGTCGGCTCGAGAGCTTCACGAACTCCGGCTCGATCGCCTGCAGCAGCAGCAGGTTCGAGACCCCCTCGCCGTAGTCGTCGAGCGCGAACCGGAACCCTCGCCGTCTGAGCGCGTCGAGCGCGCGCCCGAACGCCGTCGGGTGGACGATCGTCTCGTGCTCGGTGATCTCGAGGACGACGCGGGACGGAGGGATCGCGTGCCGCTCGAGTCGCGCGAGCAGGCGGTCCTCGAAGTCGCCCGCGGAGAGCGAGCGGGGCTGGACGTTCAGGAAGATCGGCAGGTCCGCGCGCAGCCGGTCGGTCGCGTCGAGGACCGCGTCGATGCACTGGAACTCCGCGGCGACGCCCTGCCCCTTGCGCGACGCCACGCCGAGGAGGAGGTCCGGGCGCGCGAGGATCGTGCCGCTCGGCCCCCGCGCGAGCCCTTCGACCGCGAAGACCCGACTCGGAGCGGTCGTCGGTCGGAGGTGCACGATCGGCTGCAGGAGGGCGGTCACGCAACGCGCGCGGAGCACGTCGGCGAGGATCGGGACGCGGCGGACGCCCCCCGACGCGCGACGCGGCGCGACGCGCTCTCCGAACACCGCCGCCGCGAGGACGCCCCAGGAGAACGGCTTTCGCAGGACCGTCGAGACGTCGGCGTCGTGCGCCATCCGCTCGACCTCGCGGGTGATGTGTCCGCTCGCGATCACGACCCGGCAGTCCGGGAACTGCGTCCGACAGAAGCGGGCGAGTCGGAGTCCCTCGGCGCCGCCGCGCGCCGACACGTTCAGGTCGGTCACCAGCGCGGAGAACCGCTCCTCCGAGAGGAGCGTCTCGGCGGCCTCGATCTCCTGGCAGAGGACGACGTCGCAGCCGTACCCCGCGAGCGCCTCCCCGAACAACTCGAGCAACTCGGGCTGGTCCTCCAGCACCAGCACCCGCCGCGGGCTCCGTCCGGGCGTCGTCATCGTTCCCCCTCGCGGTCCGGTCGATCGTTCGCGGTTGCCATCCGGAGTCCCTCCATGATGTCCCCTGTCGACCGACATCGTAGAGAGCGCCAATCTATACAAACGAATCTTGCGCGAACGGTCGACGGCGGCGGGCGCCGATGTTCCATCCGCGCGACCGGGCGGAGGTCAGCGGCCGGAGGGCGGTTCCTCGCCGATGTCCTCGCTCCAGAGCTCCGGATGCTCGGCGACGAAGCGGCGCATCATCGCGACGCAGGTCGGGTCATCCGCGATCTGGACCTCGACGCCCCGGGACCGGACGTACTCCTCCGGCCCCCGGAACGTGCGGTTCTCGCCGACGACGACCCGCGGGATGCCGAACAGGAGGATCGCTCCGCTGCACATGTCGCACGGGGAGAGGGTCGAGTAGATCGTGGCGCGCGCGTACTCCGCCGCCGTCCGGCGCCCCGCGTTCGCGAGGCAATCGATCTCGGCGTGCAGCACGGCGCTCCCGTCCTGCACCCGGCGGTTGTGGCCGCGGCCGACGATCTCCCCGTCGAGGACGAGGACCGAGCCGATCGGGATGCCGCCTTCGTCGCGGCCCGTCTCGGCCTCGGCGATCGCCGCCGCGAGGAACGGATCGGCGGGCGGCGCGGGAGGCACTACGACAGGCCGTGCTGGACCGCGTAGCGGATCACCTCGGCGTTCCCGGAGAGCTTCGTCTTCTCGAGGATGCGCGCCCGGTACGTCGACACCGTCTTCGGGCTCAGCTCGAGCTCCTCGGCGATGTCGGTGACGCTCTTCCCCGCGCCGAGCATGCAGAAGACCTGGAACTCGCGCGACGACAGGAGCTCGTGGAGCGGCTTCTCGCCGCCGGAATCGAGCGAGTCGGCGAGCCGGTCCTGCAGCGACTCCGTCAGGTGGCGGCGCCCCTCGTGGACCTTGCGGATCGCCTCGGCCAGCTCGTTCGCGGAGTGGTCCTTCGTGAGGTACCCGGACGCTCCCGCGCGGAGCGCGTGGACGGCGTACTGGTCCTCGGGGTGGACGCTCAGCACGAGCACCCGGACCCCCGGGCGGAGCTCGCGCAGGCGGCGCAAGGTCTCGAGGAACCCCGGGCCCGGCATCGACACGTCGAGGAGGACGACGTCGACTCCCTCGTTCTTCACCTTCGAGAGGACGTCGTCGCCGTCGATCGCCTCGTCGACGACGCCGATGTCGTCGTAGGTCGACACGATGCGCTTCAGCCCCTCCCGAACGATCGGATGATCGTCGGCCACCAACAGACCGATCATGAGCCTTCTCTCCCCTGGGATTCCTGGCGGGTCATCGGAATCGTGACCCGGACCATCGTACCACCCCGCTCCGCCGGGGTCACCGTGAACCGTCCCCCGAGCGCGTCCGCCCGCTCCCGCATCCCGATCAGGCCGAGCGAACCGTCGCCGTCGGCCTCGACCGGTCGGATGCCGCGCCCGTCGTCGGTCACGGTGAGGCGGAGAGAATCGCCCGTGCGATCGAGCCGCACCGTGACGTGCTTCGCCCCGGCGTGGCGGGTGACGTTGGTGAGCGACTCCTGGAGGATGCGGAACAGCGCCGTGTCCCGGGCGTCGTCCGGGGAGAGCTCCTCGTCGAGGACCGAGAGCCGGCAGGTGCACCCGGTCCGCTGGGAGAACTCCCGGACCTGCCAGTCGAGCGCCGCCTTCAGCCCGAGGTCGTCGAGGACCGTCGGCCGGAGCCGCGTCGAGAGCCGGCGGACCGAGTCCATCGTCTCGTCGACGATCCGGATCATCGCCGCGAGGCGCTCGTCCTCCAGCTCCTCGCCGCCGCGCGCCCGTTCGCGGACCCAGTTCAGGTCGAGCTGGATCGCGGTCAGCGCCTGGCCGAGGACGTCGTGGATCTCGCGCGCGAGCTCGGTCCGTTCTTCCTCCCGCACCGCCTCGATCCGCTGGGCGAGCTGGGTGAGCCTCCCCTGCTGGCGCTCGCGGGCGGTCACGTCCTTCGCGACCCCGAGGATCTGACGCGGCGTTCCGGTCTCGTCGCGGATCGCCGCGGCGTGGTCGTGGACCCAACGGACCTCTCCGTCCGGTCGGACGACGCGGAACGTCTCGTCGTACTCCGTCTCCGCCGCCGCGCGGAACGCCCGCTCGACCCGGTCGCGATCGTCCGGGTGGACGGCGCCGCGGAGTTCGCGCGACACCGCGTCGAGGTCGCCCCGCGGCCGACCCCAGATCTCCTCGTACGCCGGGCTGACGTACGTCACGCGCCCGCTCGGCCAGTCGACGATCCAGAAGACGTCGCGGATGTGCTCGGCGAACCGGCGAAACTTCGCCTCGCTCGACCGGAGCTCGGCCAGCGCGACCTGCAAGGCGCGTCGCTTCCTCTGACTCTCCTGGATCAGGTGCCCCGTCGCCGCGAGCAGCAGCGTCATCGAGAGGCCGACGGTCAGGCCGACCGCGGGCGGGTGCGCGTCGAGGAGCGCGCGGGCGATCGGGGCGTCGGAGACGAAGAGGCGGTGGAGGGTGATCGAGAAGGCGCTCCCCGACACCAGGACGAGCGCGGCCGCCGAGCCCGGCGTGTCGAGGAGCCGGAGCGACGGCGTGAAGATCAGGACGAACAGGAGGGCGACCGAGACGACGAGCGAGAGGAGCAGCGCCGGCGACGCGCCGAGCGGGCAGGCGTCGAACGTCGCGGCGACGCAGAAGAGGACGACGGCGATGGCGCGGCGATCGCGCAACCAGCGGAGCCGCGCCCGAGCCCGATCAGGCCCCGAGCTGGCCCGAATCGGCGAGAGAAACCCGACACGAAGCGGGCTCGAACGCCGTCCGTCACATTTGGAGATGAGTCGAAACCGCTTCAATTACATGCGGTTGAGTAGGGCGATCGCCTCCTCGGCTGGACGGATCCGTCGAGGGGGGATGGCACGGCTGATCCCGCTTGATGCGTAGCTGGTTTCGCACTCGACTCGACTACTGAACGGTTGCTGCGCACACAATATCTGCCGTTTTTTTGGGATCGAACCACTATGGATAGTAGGGTCCACGCTGTGACCACACATCGCAGGTCATGCCGTTTGGTTCGTCACTGATACGTCACGGGGCCACGCTCCGGA
>JAUIEL010000123.1 GCA_030428825.1 bacterium | reverse complement strand
GCCGCGAGCCGGATCGCCAGCGCCACGATGGTGAACGTCGGGTTCGCGCAGCCGGACGTCGGGAAGACCGATCCGCCGGAGACGAACAGGTTGTCGAGCTCGTGCACCCGCAGGTCGGGGTCGACCACCGACGTCGCGGGATCGGTTCCCATACGGGTCGTCCCGAGGTGGTGCGACGCGTCCTCGTCGATCGGCCACGGATCGGCCTCCGCGAGGTCCCCCTCGAACCGGCCGAGCCCGTTCGCCTCGCACTCGCGCCGGAACGCCGCGTGGAGCTCGATCAGCGAACGGCGGTCGAGCGCGGTCGGCCGGTGGACGACCCGGGCGCGGGGCTGGCCGTAGACGTCGGTCGCGCCGCCGAGGACGACGCGGTTCTCCGGCTCGGGCTCCATCTCCATGAAGTTCCGGAGCCTCACCGTCGTCACCGGGGTGCCGCGACGGTCGAACAGCCGCGCCCGGGCGTACCGCGCCACGGGGACGGCGTTCGCGGCGATCGCCCCGACGAGCCCGGCCCACTCGCGGACCCCCTTCCTCGCGTTCTGCAGGTCGGAGTCGTCGCCGGTCTCCGCGTAGTCCCGCAGCTCGACGACCTCGCCCGCCCGGCGCGTCTTCCACCCCCGCAGCATCGCCCCCGAGCGCTTGGCGAGGAGGACCGCCGCCTCGACGCCGACGTTGTCCGACCACGGGAAGAGCGGCTCGAGCCGGACGTACGAGTTCAGGACCCCGAGCGCGGACTGGCGCTCCTCGGTCAACCGGAGCCCCGCGTACCCCGCGAAGCCGCCGTGGAGACACCCGAACCAATACGGCGCGCGGCGCGACGGCCGCTCGAGCCGCAGCCGTCCGAAGAAGTTCTTGGGGTGGTTCATGAAGCAGCGGCCGACCTGATCTCGTTCGTTCCCGAGGTCGGAGGCGAGGAGGAGACGCGCGTTCTCGATCCCCCCGGTCGCCACGACGAAGCGCCCCGCCGCGAGCCGACGCTCCTCTCCGCGCCGCGTCCGGATCGCCGCCGCGCGCACGCGTCGCCCCCCGGGCTCGCGCTCGAGCGCCGTGACCGTGGCGTCGAGGTAGAGATCGACGGCGGCGGACTCGTACGTCGGCCCGACCCACCGCCCGAAGTCCTGCGGGACGGCGTTGGCGAGGAAGACCTTCTCCTCGAGCGCCTCGAACCCGGGCCGGAGGTCCCCCTTCTCCCGGAGCGCGTCGAACCCGCCCGGCGCGAACATCGCGAGCGGCGCGAAGCCGTACCGGTCGCACGCGGCGGCCCAGTACGGTTCGAGCGTCTCCCGCGGGATCGGCCAGCCGGAGCGCCGCAGCCACGGCCGCTCCGCGAGGTCGATCGGGTCGAGCGGGCTCGACAGCCCGGCCCAGGTCGTCGACGCCCCCCCGAGGACGCGTTCGCGCGAGTACCCCTTGATCCGAAGCCCCTCCCACTCGACCTCCCGGAGGGCGTCGCCGTGCCGGTCGACCGCGCGCCGGCCGCTCTCGAGGACGCAGACGGAGAGGCCGCCCTCCGAGAGCTCGCGGGCGACGGTCCCGCCCGCCGGCCCGGAGCCGACGATGCAGACGTCGTACTCCGGCAGCGTCGCGGGGCAGGACTCGGAGAGGTCTCGGATCATGCGGCGGCCCGGGGTGCGGAGCGCCCAGCGTAGGGACCGCGATCGGGGGAGAACACTCCGCGAACGGATCGCCGCCGGCGAGGGCGGCCGGCCCCTTCAGCGATGGAAGCGCGGACGCCAGACGTTCGTCGTCTCGAGCGCTCCGCCGGCCCCCTGCACCGCCGCCTGGATCGACAGTTCCACCCCGTGGAGGACCGGCTGGTCGAGGATCGGGAGGACCAACGGCGTCCCGACGGGGACGGCGCCGAGCGCGTACAGGAACGTCGGGTCGAAGCAGAGGTACCCGTACGGATCGAGGTACGCGTCCGGCCCGTCGAACCCGAAGAAGTGGTACGCGAGACCGGCCGGCCCGACGCAGTGGAGCTGCACGCTCCCGCCGAGGACCGGCTCGCCGATCGGGGCGATCGTCCAGACCGGGCGTTCGAACGCGCCGAGGTCGGCGAGCTTCGGCGCCGGGCCGAGCCGGTCGTCGTCGACGGAGCGCGGCATCTCGAGGTGGTCGCGCGCCGCCTCCGGCAGGCCGGGGTAGAAGATCCCGTTCGGTCCGAACGGGGTGCAGAGCGACCCGTCGTTCAGGATCGAGGGAGGACACGGCGTCTTCACGTAGTTCCGGCACGGCGAATCGGGCTTCAGTCGGAGGTCGCCCGCCGCCGCGTTCACGAACCGCGGGTCGCCGTAGAAGTTCCCCCATCCGGTGCTGCCGCAGTTCACTCCCTGCCAGCCGGTCGGGGGCCCGACGCCGAGGGTCGTGCCGCACGACCAGACGACCTTCACGCCGGGCGGGCCGAGGAGGAAGTCGCCGGTGTACGCGTAGTTCTCGGTCCCGTTCGGCCCGTTCATCCAGGAGATGCACCCGAACACCGTCGTCGCGTTCCCGGCGAACCCGAACCCGCCGTTCCCGTACGCGGTGCTCGCCCACGCCGACACCCCGTCGATCCCGTTCCCCGCGTTCTGGAACGCGACGAGCGCCGAGCCCGGGCCTCCGGTCACGTGGAAGCCGTGGCCGGCCGAGTACTCGACCCGGCAGCCGACGAGGGTCTTCGGACGTCCGCGCAGGCCCGACGGAGGGATCTGCCCGTTCGGCGCGCCCGCGTAGCGGATCAGCGCGTGCTCGGCCGCCCCGTTGATCACGAATCCGACGTCGACCCCCTTCCAATCGCCCGGAGCCGGCGGCGTGGCGACCCCGTCGGAGTCGCCGCCGTACTCGTCGTCGTGGAACGACGTGAAGACGACCTTCTCGAGCCCGGTCCCGAGGATGTCGAGCACCCGCATCTCGACGTGCGGTCCCGTCGCCTTCACGATCACCCCGCGCCCGAACGAGAGCGTGTTCCCGATCGCCCCGTTCGTGTCCGGCGAGACGTTCACGACGATGCACGAGCCGATGACGTTCTCCTCGTGGATCATCAGCGCTCCGTCGACCACCGGCGAGTCGATGTAGGTGAAGTCGCCCCCGCCGTTCCCGCTGGCCGACGTCCCGCTCATCTTCCCGAGGACCGCCCACGTGACGCCCTCGAGCGCGCTCCCGGCGTTGTCGTCGATCGTCACGTCCTTCAAGGTCGGCGCCGAGTTGCCGTTCGCGTCGATGCCGTCGCCGAGCGCCTTCTCGATCGTGACGTCGCAGAACGTGACGTCCGCCTCGTTCAGGTCGACCGCCGGCGCGCCGCCGAGCCCCGCGTACCGGATGAGCGTGTGGTTCAACGTGCTCGCCGACGACTGGGGGCGGAAGTCGAACCCGACCCAGTCCCCGGGCGCGGGCTGCGTCGCCGCGCCGTTCCCGTTCGCGTCCCCGCCGTAGGCGTCGTCGTGCACCGACGTGAAGCAGACCGGCGCCGCCGCGGTCCCGTTCGTGAGGAGCGTCCCGTGCACCGTGAACGGGGTCGTCGTCCCCATCTTCAGCGTGACGCCCGGCCCGACCGCGAGCGTCCGGCCGGAGGGGAGCGACCAGACCCCGGAGGCGAGGAACCCGGCGTCGGGCGTGAGGGCCTGCGCCGCGTCGAGCGCGAGCGAGGTCCCGCTCCCCATCCCGACCAGGCGGAGCGCGTCGCCGAGCGCGCTCCCCTGCGCGGTGTTGCCGGACCAGCCCTGGACGCCGGTGATCGAGAACCCGGCGACCGGCACCGCGCAGCCGTCGAACGCGCAGTTCGTCACCGCGGGGGCGGTGAGCGTGTTCGCCGCGAGCAGCCCGGTCCCCGCGGCCTGCGTCACCGTCACGTGGTCGAGCGCGACCGCCGACTCGAACACCTCGATCGCGGGGCGGCCGTTCGCGCCGGCGTACCGGACCTCGGCGTGCGTCATCTGCACGTCGAGCGGGTTGAAGAGGTCGAGCCCCTCCCAGTCCCCGGCCGCGCCGACCGTCGCCCCGTCGTTCGCCGTGTCGCCGCCGATCGTGTCGTCCGCGATCGACGTGAACACGATCGGCTCGAGCGGCGTCCCGATCGCGGTCAGGCGCGCCGCGTTCACCTTCAGGGTGTGGCCGCCGGCGAACTTGGCGATCATCCCCGGCGCGACGGCGAGGTCGCCGGCTCCGGAGACCGTGATCGTCCCCGCGAGCACGACCACGCCGTCCTGGTTCAGGGTCGCCGCCTTCCCGAACGTCAGCGGGGCGGTGACCGTCGAGGCCGCGAACCGGATCGAGTCGCCGTTCGCGTTGCCGGTGGCGGTGTTCCCGGAAAGGCCCGCGACGGCCATCATCGGGAGGCCGACGATCGGCGCGTCCCCGGCGCAGTGATCGAACGCGCAGCCGCTGATCGTCGGGGCCGAGTTCTCCGCGTTCAGGGCCGGCCCCGCGCCGTGCTCGACGACCACGTTCGACAGCGTCGCGTCGGAGTTCTTCACGTCGACGCTCGCCCCCCCGCCCTTGCCGGCGAACCGGACGCGGGTGTGCGTCCAGACGCTCCCGGACGACCCCGCGTTCAGCAGGTTCGGACCGTTCCAGTCGCCGGGCGCCGGCGTCGTCGCGTTGCCGTCCGCGTTCAGATCGCCGCCGTGGGCGTCGTCGTACAGGGAGGTCAGGACGACCGGCGCGAGCGCGGTGCCGGCGCAGTTCAGGACGCCGTGGGCGGTGATCCCGGCGTCGACGGACGGGTCGGCCTTCAGGATCGTCCCCGGGTCGAGCGTCAGCGCGACGCCGTTGTTCACCGTCAACACGCCGGCCAGGATGAACGCGCCGCTGCCGTTGAACGCCGACGCCGGTCCGATCGACGCCGAGGAGGAGATCGTGGTCTGCCCGAGGGCGATGGCGTCCCCCGCGCCGTTGCCGGTCGCCGAGTTCCCGGAGAACCCCGCCAGGACGTCGAGCGGCACCGGACCGATCGGGAGGCCGGCGTTCGAGTCGAAGGCGCAGCCGGTGATCACCGGCGCCGCGGCGCTCACCGCGACGCCGTCGCCGGCCGAGTACGCGACGGTGCACTGGGAGAGGGTCGCGTCGGAGCTGTTCAGCCGGACCGCCGCCGAGCCGCCGCTCCCGCCGTAACGGACGATCAGGTGCGTCAGCGTCGACGCGTCCGAGCCGGAGAGCAGCACGTGCTTCCACGCCCCGGGGAGCGCTCCCGCCCCGCCGAACGCCGCGTCGTCGACCGACGTGACGACGACGGGGTCGCTCGCGGTCCCGTTCACGTGAAGGGTGCCGTTGACCTGGAACCCGCCGAGCGACGTCAGGAGGAGGCGCACGCCCGGTCCGATCGTCAGGGTCCCGCTCGGCTTCACGCCCACGGTGCCGGTGAGGACCACCTCTCCCGTCCCGTTGAAGCCGACCCCGCTCGGCCAGGAGACCGTTCCCGTGATCTCTCCCCCCAGGAAGCCGCTGTCGACCGCCAGGACGTCCCCCTCGACGTTCCCCGTCGCGGTGTTGTCGAGCACGGCGTGCAGCCCCTTCGGGCTCAGCCCCGCGATCGCGCGCTTGCACTGGACGAACGCGTTGCGGGCCACGGAGACCGGGGCGGTCGTCAGACGGAGCCCCGGGCCCGCGGACTGCTCGATCACGCTGTCCTCGAGGGTGAACCCGACGCCGGCGCCCTCCAAGGCCGGGCTGCCGCTCTCCCCTGCGTACCGGACGCGGCACCATCGCATCGTCGAGTTCGCCGCCGAGCCGCCGAACCGGACGCCGAAGTGGTCTCCCGGCGCGGGAGTCGTCGCCGCGCCGTCCCCGTTCGTGTCGCCGCCGGCCGTGTCGTCGAGGATCGAGGTGAGGACGATCGGCGCACCGGACGTCCCCTGGGCGTCGATCCGGCCGTCGACGTCGAGCCAGCGGAAGCTCCCGATCTTCACGATCGTCCCCGGCTGGATCGTGAGCACCTGCCCGGCCGGGACGTTCACCGTCGCGTTCAGGATGTAGACGTGCCCCGAGAGCCACGGCCCCCCGTTCCCGTCCCAGACCTGCGTGTTCTGGGTGTACGTGTGACACGTCGGGCACTGGGCCGAGGCCGAGCCGGCGAGGGTGGGGAACGAGGCGGCGAGCAGGACGAGCACGAGCCGGAGGGTCATCGCGGGCTCCCGGGAGACGGACGGTCCGGGTCCGAATCCGGGTCTTCGGCGCGTCGTTACGGGGGTTCGCGGCCGCTCAGCGCGGACGCTCCCGCCAGTACTCCTCCGCTCGGGCCGCGAGGGCGTCCCAGTCGCCCTCCTGCCCCTCCGCCCTCATCACGGCGACGATCGCCGCGACGCGCGGCGACGGGAGCTCGTTCGACCGTCCCTCCATCAGCCAGCGCTTCAGCGGGACCTTCCCGGCGGACGCGCGGGGGACGAACGCCAGGAGGGCCGGCGGCGGTCCGGAGAGGTCGAACCGCGCCAGCTCGCGCCCGATCGTCGACTGGACGGCGGCCTGATCCTCGGCTTCGAGTCGCGCCGCCAGCGCGTCGACGGCCGCGTCGCCGCCGACCCCCGAGAGCGCCCGGGCGGCGGAGACGCGGACGTGGAAGTACGGGGACTCGAAGAACCGCGCCGCGAGCTCGACCGGCTCCCCCCGACCGAACCGATGGAGGATCTCCAACCCGAGGATCTGTCGCGTGACGTCCTCGATCCGGTCGGTCGTGGGAGAGGTCTCCTCCAGGGGAGCGCGATGGGCGTCGAGGAGAGCGCGCACGTCGTCCTCCGACGGACTCGGATCGCGCACGAGGCGGACGATCTCCGCCAACGTGTCGAGCTCGAGCCGGAGCTCCGCGAACGGATCGCGGAGCGACATCATCGTCACGCCGTCGTCGATCGGGAACGCCCAGTACGAGTCGGTGAACGATCGATAGTCCGTCCCGTCCACCCCGGCGCGGACCACGAACAGGAACGACTCGTCGACCCGGACGTGCTGGTTGTTGTCGTGCTTCGGGAGCTGGTCGCCGTGCCAGACGGTCACCCGGGCGCCGACCTCCGCGTCGCCCGCGAGGATCCGCTCGAGCCGAACCGTCGAGACGCTCTCCGTGTCCTCCTCGACGAGGCCGACCGCGATGCACGCGGCCCCGCGCACGGCCTCGTCGAACCACGGATCCTCCCACGTGTGACCGTCCGACCTCGGCGTCGCCATCAGGAACGCCGCGAGGAGCGGGAACGAGATCCGGCGATCGAGCATGGGGCGTCCTCCCTGCGGGGTCGATCGAGCCCTCCCCCGACCCTACCGGACGCGCGGCCCGTTCCCTCGCTTCCTCCTCTTCACCGATGGAAGCGCGGCCGCCAGACGTTCGTCGTCTCCAGCGCCCCCGACGCCCCCTGGACCGCGGCCTGGATCGAGACCTCCAGCCCGTCGAGGATCGGGTCGTCGAGGACCGGGAGGACGAGGGGCGTCCCGACCGGGAGCGCGGCGAGGCTCAGCACGAACGCCGGGTCGAAGCAGAGGAACCCGTACGGGTCGAGGTACGCGTCGTCCCCGTCGAACCCGAGCAGGTAGAACGCCACGCCCGCCGGCCCGACGCAGTGGAGCGGGACGAACCCGCCGAGGATCGGGTCGCCGATCGGTGCGAGGGTCCAGACCGCGCGCTCGTACGCCCCGAGGTCGGCGAGCTTCGGCGCCGGCCCGACCTGGTCGTCGTCGACCGACCGCGGCGCCTCGACGTGGTCGCGCGGCGCCGTCGGCGGCCCGGGGTAGCCGAGCCCCCCGCTCCCCCAGGGGGTGCAGAGCGACGCGTCGTTCAGGATCGACGGCGGGCACGGCACGCGGACGTAGTTCCGGCACGGCGAGTCCGCCTTCAGACGGAGGTCCCCGTTCGGACCGTCGACGAACCGCGGGTCGGCGTGGAGGTTCCCCCACCCCGTGCTCCCGCAGTTCACCCCGCCGAATCCGGTCGGCGGCCCGACCCCGAGGGCGGTGCCGCACGACCAGACGACGTCGACGCCCGGCGGGACGAGCGTGTGGTCGCCGGAGTACTGGTAGTTCTCGACGAGGTTCGGGCCGTTCATCCACGAGATGCACTCGTACGCGATCGACAGCGCGCCGCCGGCGATCCCCCAGTCCCCCGCGAAGCCGAAGTCGCCGTTCCCGTACGCCGTGCTCGCCCGCACGACCGGAGCGCGGATCCCGGCCCCCGCGTTCTGGAAGGCGACGAGCCCGCTCGCGTGCGCGAGGATGTCGAAGCCGTCGCCGGCGGAGTGCTCGACCCGCGTCCCGACGCAGCGCCCGGCCGTCGAGACGCCGCGGAGGCCGGCCGCCCGCGTTCCGCCCCCGGGATCGGCGCCGGCGTATCGGATCAGCGCGTGCTCGACCGAACCGTTCGACGACACGCCGATCCAGTCGCCGGCCGAAGGCGCCGTCGCCGCGGCGTCGGAGTCGCCGCCGTACTCGTCGTCGTGGAACGACGTGAAGACGACCTTCTCGAGGCCGGTCCCGAGCACGTCCTTCACCTTCATCTCCACGTGCGGTCCGGTCGCCTTGACGATCACCCCCCGACCGAACGAGAGCGAGCCGGAGTTCGTGTTCGGCGTCACGTTCACGACGATGCACGCGCCGAGGACGCCCTCCCGGTGGATCGTCAGGTCCCCCCCGATCGTCGGGGAGTCGATGTAGGAGTAGTCCCCGCCCTGGTTCCCGCTCGCGGACGCGCCGGAGAGCTTGCCGAGGAGCCCCCACGTCACCCCCTCGATCGCCAGCCCGCCGTTGTCGTCGATCGACACGTCCTTCAGGGTCGGCGCCGAGTTGCCGTTCGCGTCGATCCCCGGCCCGGCCCCGTTCTCGATCGTCACGTCGCAGAGCGTGACGTCCGCCTGGTCGAGGTCGATCCCCGCCGCGCCGCCGAGGCCGGCGTACCGGACGAAGGTGTGCGTGAGCGTGCTCGCGTCGCTGCTCGGCCGGAACTCCAGTCCGACCCAGTCGCCGGGCGCGGGCGAGGTCGCCGCCCCGTCGCCGTTGCTGTCGCCGCCGTACGCGTCGTCGTACGGCGAGGTGAAGCAGACCGGCGCGGCCGCGGTCCCCTCGGTGAACAGGGTCCCGGAGACGACGATCGGCTGGGCGTGCGCGACCTTGACGGTCACGCCGGGTCCGAGCGTGACCGACTTCGAGCCGTTGACGTTCCAGAACCCGATGGAGACGAACGCGCCGGTCCCGTTCAGGCTCTGGCCCGCGGTGAGCCCCATCGACGACCCGGGACCGCAGTCGAGGAACCGGATCACGTCCCCCTGCGTGTTCCCCTGCGCGGTGTTCGCGGCCCAGCCCGCCAGCGACGCGATCGACGTCCCGGAGACCGGCCGGACGCAGCGATCGAACGCGCTGTTCGTCACGACGGCGCCGCCGCTCGGGGTCAACTGACGGAGTCCGTACGCCGCGGCGTCCTCGATCGCGACGTGGTCGAGCGTCGCGACCCCGCCGTCGAGCGCCAGACCGGGCTCCCCGTTCGCGCCGGGGAAGCGGACGTCGACGTACGACAGCACGACGTCGCCCGAGAGGGTGACGAGGATCCCCTCCCAGTCCCCGGGCGTCCCGGTCGTCGGCCCGTCGTTCCCCGTGTCGATCCCCTGGTGGTCGTCGGCGAGCGAAGTGAACCCGATCCGTTCGAGGTCGGTCCCGATCGCGGTCAGCGTCCCCGAGACCCACAGCGCGTCGTCGGACGCGAACTTGAACGTCACCCCGGCCTGCACGGTCATCGCCCCGCCGCTCGCGATCGCCGCCGTTCCGTCGAACACGAAGACCCCGTCTCCGTTCAGGGCGTTCTCCTTCTTCACGGTCAGCGCGCCGCTCACGGTCGACGCCGCGAACCGCAGCGAGTCGCCGTTCGCGTTCCCCTGGGCCGTGTTCGCGGTGAGGCCGGCGACGCTCTCGAGCGGCAGCTCGATCACCGGCGCCGCGCCGGCGCACGAGTCGAACGCGCACCCGGTCACCGTCGGCGCCGCGTTCTTCGCCTCGAGCGCCGGCCCGCCGCCGTGCTCGATCACGCACGAGGTCAGCGCGGCGTCCGATCCGTCGAGGAGGAGCGACCGGAGACCGTTCCGCCCCGCGTACCGGATGCGCGTGTGCTTCAAGGTGCTCGCGTCGCTCGACTGGAACAGCTTCACGCCGTCCCAGTCGCCGGACGCGGGGGAGGTCGCGGCGCCGTCGGCGTTCAGGTCGCCGCCGTGGGTGTCGTCGCGGAGGGACGTGAGGACGACCTCCGCGCCCGCCTGCCCGTCGCACGAGAGGACGCCGAACACGCGGATCTCCGGGTGCGTCGACGGGTCCGCCTTGAGGACGACGCCCGAGGCGAGCGTCAGCGAACCGGACGTCCCGACCGTGATCGTCCCGGAGAGGATGAACGCGCCGGTCCCGTTGAACGCGGGCGCCGGACCGAGCGAGAACGCCGCGTCGAGGTCCCCCCCGCCGAGCGCCACCGCGTCCCCGAACCCGTTCCCCGTCGCCGTGTTGCCGGAGAACCCCGCCAGGACGTCGATCGGCACCGGGCTGATCGGATACTCGGCGTTCGACACGAAGTCGCAGCCGGTCACCGTCGGGGCGCTGCCGCCGGCGTCGAGGCCGTCGGTCGCCGAGTGGGCGAACGTGCACGACACGAACACGGCGTCCGACTGGGAGAGGCGGACGGCGCCGCCGGACTTCCCCGCGTACCGGATCTCGGTGTGGGTCAGCGCCGATCCCGCCGACTGGACCAGGCGGACGCCGAACCAGTCCCCCGGCGCCGCCCCGCTCCCGCCGTACTGCGCGTCCGCCGCCGACGTCAGGACGACCGGGTCGGTCGCCGTCCCGTTCGTCACCAGGTCGCCGTCGAGGTCGAGGACGTCGGTCGAGGACGTGAACAGGAGCGACGTCCCCGCCTCGACGGTCAGCGTCCGGTTCGCGAGGAGGAGGATCGGCCGGTACAGCTCGATCTCCCCCGTGCCGTTCATCGAGTTCGCCGGCGCCCAGGTCGTGTCGGAGGTGAGCGTCGTCCCGAACGTCCCCGCGCCGTCGACCCGCAGCCGGTCCCCCTCGACGTTCCCCGACGCGGTGTTGTCCCGGAGCGTGTCGAGCCACTTCGGCGTCATCCCGGTGACCGCCCGCTTGCACCGGTCGAAGGCGTTCCGCTCGATCGGCCCCGCGGCGACGGTGAGGTCGAGCCCCGGGCCGAGGCCGTCCTCGATCACGCAGTCGGTCATGGTGAAGCCGGACGTGGCGCAGTCGACCGCGCGCGCGCCGCTCTGGCCGGCGTATCGGACGCGGCACCACCGCATCACGCAGGCGGTCGCCGAGGAGGAGAGTTCGATCCGCCTCCAGTCCCCCTTCGCGGGGACGGACGCCGCGCCGTCTCCGTTGTGGTCCCCGCCGACCGCGTCGTCCTTCAACGACGTGAACCGGATCGGCGCGCCCGAGGTCCCGACCGCGTGGAGGGTCCCCTTCACCGACAGGAGGCGACCGGAGTCGAACTTCACGATCGCCCCGGGCTGGACGGTCAGCGTCTGCCCGGCCGGGACGGTGATCGCCGCCATCACCAGGTAGACGTGCCCGGTCAGCCACGGCCCGCCGCTCCCGTCGGACACGTCCTGGGTCTGCGTGAACGTGTGGACGTTCGAGCCGCGCGCCGTCGCGTCCGCGGCGAGGCCGGCCGCGAGGAGGAGGACGAGCAGGGCGGACGGGACGGACGGTGCGAGGCGCGGGCGCATGGGACCTCCCGGGGAGGTGGAGTTCGACTCCCCGGGGGAAGCCGGACGGCGCCGGCCGGCGTTACGCGCTCACTCGGCGACGAGCGGCACGACGAGCTCGCTCGACTCCCCCTCGACGTGGACCTCGACCGGCGCCGGGTCGAGGAAGCCGACGATCCGCCCGACGTCGACGACGTACCGGCCCGGCCCGTCGAGGTAGTACGTCTTCCCGACGCCGTTCGTGCTCGACGCGCGTGGCCGACCGCCCCCTTCCACCCGCTCCACCCGGACCTCGAGCGTCCCGTCGAGCGGCACCGACGTCTCCCCGCACCGGAGCGACAGGTGGAGGCGGAGCGCCCGCGGGACCTCCAGGTCGACCTCGTGACGCGCGGCGCGCGGGACCTGGACCGTCTTCGTCGCCAGCCCGTACGGCGGGCGCGAGAACGACGTGAGGAGGACCACCCCCGGCGGGACGAGCAGGGCGTGCGTCGACCGCGCCGGGTCGACGTGGTGCCACTCGAACGATCCGAGCGTCCGGCGGTCCCCGACGGCGAGGACCGGGCGCCACGTCACGTCGTTCACGTCGACCGGGACGCCGGTCCCCCTCTCCACGCAGCGGACGATCAGCTCGGTCGGCGGCGGGACGACCAGCCGCGCGTCCGTCCTCCCCTCCGGCGGGAGGACGACCGTCCCCTCGTACCCCGTCTCGTCGACGCCCCAGACGTACGTCCCGGGGGCGAGCGTCCCGGCGTCGAAGCGGTGCGTCCCGCGGCGCGCGTCGACGGTTTCGAGGTTCCGGAGCAGCAGCGTCGCCTCCCGCCGCGCCCGCACCTCCTCCTCTCCCTCCCGCCGCAGGACGAGCTGACGCGGCCGGACCGGCGGCGACTCGAACCAACGCGGCGGGAGCTCGAGGAGCCCCGCCAGCGGCGCCTCGGGGTCCGGG
>JAUIEL010000873.1 GCA_030428825.1 bacterium | reverse complement strand
AGGGGATGGAGCGGCTGGTCGAGGAGGGCGGTCAGCGCGAGGACGCCCAGGTCGGCGACGACGAGGTCCAGGCGAAGATCGACGCCGAGGAGAACCTCGCGCGGGCGCAGGGTGAGGACGCGCTGAAGGCTTACAAGGACCGGATCGAGAACACCCTCGGCTGGGACCGGTATCGCCAGTACGTGAAGACGCACCTCCAGAACGAGCGCCTCCTCCTGCCGCCGATCAAGCCGGTCGAGGAGGGGGGCGAGCCGATGGGCCTCCCGATCGAGGCGGCCGAGCTGCTCGACGACCAGCCGGAGCTGCGGGACTACCTGAACAACAGCTACCTGAGCGGCCAGGACTTCCCGGCGATGTTCCGGACGCAGTTCCTGAAGATGCTGCAGCAGAAGATGATCGAGCGCGCGGACATCAAGTACGCCCTCGAGAACGACCTGCCGCCGGGCGTCTACATGACCGTCGAGGGCGAGCCGGTCACCGTCGAGCAGATCCTCGCGTTCACCCCGGTCCACCTCGAGGTCCGCGACGGCGCGCTGCACCTCTGCCTCCTGTATCGCGCGCTCGACGACGCGATCGCCGAGGCCGGCTTCACGTTGAGCAACGAGGAGTTCGAGACCCTCTTCGAGTCGCACCGCCAGGAGTACGAGGGGACCTTGTTCCCGCTCCCGAACCTGATCGGGCTGCGCGGCTTCTTCAACATGTCGGAGTACCGCGAGTACTACCGACGTCGCTGCTCCTTCGAGAAGATGATGAAGGACGTCATCACCGAGGAGGACCTCCGGAACCACCACGAGCAGTACGGGCGCCTCTTCTACGAGAGCGGCAAGGTCGACAACGAGGTCTACTGGATCTCGCTGGTCGACACCGAGCAGAAGTTCGGGCTCGAGGGGAAGGCGGCCTGGGACAAGGCGTACGAGCGGATCGAGAAGGTGAAGGAGGCGGTCCTCGCCGGCAAGAGCCCGTCCGAGGTGCGCGCCGAGCTCTGCTCTCCCGACCGCGGCTTCCCGAAGGGGAACACCGACTACAAGATGCGGAACGAGCTGCGCCAGGCGTACTCCGAGAACGACTACCTGATCTACATCACCGGCTACTCGCTCGCGGACGACGTCTTCTACAACCGGGTCGAGGGCGAGCTCGTCGGACCGGTCCGGATGGACAAGGCGATCCTGCCGGGGATGCGTGACTCGCTCGGCTACATGTACGTCCAGGTGAAGGACTACCAGAAGACGCAGCCGCTGAAGAGCTTCGACGCGCAGCGCCCGCTGGTGGAGAGCGACTACTTCGACCTGCGGTTCACGTACTTCGCGCACGACTGCTTCAAGAACGCGCAGATCGAGCTGACGGCGGCCGGCTCCTGAGAGGCGCCGCCGCCGACATGCGGCTCCTCCGGCACGGGGGGCTCCGTCCCGACCTGAACATGGCGCTCGACGAAGCGCTCGGGACGGAGCCCCCCGTGCTTCGTCTCTACGCCTGGGAGCCGCCGGCGATCTCGATCGGCTACTTCCAGGCGGCGGCCGCGTTCCCGGAGGCGCGGCTGGAGCGGGACGGGATGCGGTTGGTGAGGAGGGTGACCGGCGGGGCCGCGATCGATCACACCGACGACCTGACCTACTCGGTGATCGCGCGACCGGACGCGGCGTTGTTCGCGGGCGACGTCCCGGCGTCGTACTTCCGCATCCACGAGGCGATCGCGGCCGGGCTGCGACGGCTCGGCGTCGAGACGGCCCCCAGGACCGACCGTCCGGTCGTGTCCGACTCCGGACGCGCGGGCGAGGTCGTCTGCTTCCACAAGGCCACGGCGTTCGACCTGCTCTGGCACGGGAGGAAGATCGTCGGGTCGGCGCAACGGAGGACGCGGGAACGGGTGATCCACCACGGCTCGATCCCGCGGCGGCGGAACGGTCTGGCGGGAGAGGCCGCGTCGCTGGAGGACGCGCTCGGACGGGTGCCGGAGTTCGACGAGGTCGCGGACGCGATCGAGAGCGGGTTCGCGGAAACGCTGGGGGTGCGGCTCGAGCGGGACGAGGTGACGGCGGAGGAGAGGGCGGCGGCGGAGAGGATCGCGCGGGAGAAGTTCGGGAACGCGGAGTGGACTCGGCGGCGATAGGGGGACGTCGGAGCGTCGGGGTGGTTTCCGGGCGAGGGGGCTCCGGTTCGGGGTCTGGCCAGGCCGATTGGGGCGCCCGCCCCGGCCCGTCCGTCGCCGTCACCATCGCCACGTGCAAG
>JAUIEL010000122.1 GCA_030428825.1 bacterium | reverse complement strand
CGGACGTTCGGGTGGGTCGGCTGCTCGGGGAGCTGCAGATCCCGGAGGTTCAAGGTGGCGAGGCGGAGGGTCGGCATCGGTTCGCTCGGGGGGAAGGGACCATTCTGCCTTCCCCGGCCCGCGCCGCGTCCCCCGCTCCCGTCCCCGCCTCCGATTCCCCCCTCAGCGCGGCAGGTCCGAGTATCCGGACACGAGGAAGGCCGCGCGCTGCGGGTACGTCACCGGCGTCCCCGGCGGGAGGAGGGTCGGGTCGTAGCGCGCCCAGAGCTCGGCGTACGCGTCGAGCGGCCGCCCCGTGGTCAGGGAGAGCGAGCCGTCCGACATCACCCTTGCGTCGACGATCGGCGCCTTGACGCCCGTCAGCTTGTGCTTCTCGAAGAACTCCCAGCCGCCGAGTTCCGCGCCGTTCCCGATCCCTCCGAGGTGGAAGTCGGTCAGGACGACCGAGCGGAGGGTGTAGTTGATCGGCGGCAGCACGAGGTTGCTGATCAGGACCTCCTGTCCGGGCGCGGTCGCGGTGAGGTCGCCGGAGAAGCTCCGGATGTAGAGCGGCGCCGGCGGCCAGGCGACCTTCGGACCGATCGGCGACGGAAGCCCCTCGGCGGTCCTCGACGTCGCGCCGATCCCGAAGGCGAGGGCCGAGGCCCCGAGGATCGTCCAGAGCGTGGTTCGACGGTTCATCGCTTCTCTCCGCGTTTCTCTTGGTCGTGTGGTTCGGACTTCTCCTCCCCAGGGATGCGCCGCCGCTCGCTCGGGACACGCTTCTCGAGAGGAAGTCGACGGTCCGCGGCCGGCGCCTCCGACGAACGTCCCGCCGGCGCGGCGTAGACTGGACGGCCCGACCCCGCAGGAGAGGACCCGCGTGGACGACGGACCGTCCGAGCTGACCGAGACCGAGCGGCTCTACCTCGACTACCTCGAGGCGCTGGAGCGCGGCGACGCGCCGGGGTTCGAGGCGTTCGTCGCGCGCCACCCCGCGCACGCCGAGGCGCTCCGCCGGATGCACGACGAGGCCGCTCCCTCGCCGGCGCTCGACGGCGGAACCGCCGGCGCCTGGTCGGCGTTCCTCGATCGGCTCCCGCGGCTCGACCCGGCCCGGCCCCGGTATCGCCTCGAACGCGAGATCGCGCGCGGCGGGATGGGCGTCGTGCTGCGCGTCCGGGACGAGCTCCTCCGCCGCCCGCTCGCGATGAAGGTCGTCGCGTCTCCCGCGGCCGCCCACGGCGACCCTGCGAGCGACGCCGGCGCGCTCGGTCGGTTCCTGGAGGAGGCGCAGGTGACGGCGCAGCTCCAGCACCCCGGGATCGTCCCGGTGCACGAGCTCGGCGTCGCCGAGGACGGCCGCGTCTACTTCACGATGCCGCTGGTCGAGGGGGAGGACCTCCACCGCGTCTTCACCCACGTCGCGACCGGCGAGGACGGCTGGAGCGTGGTCCGCGCGGTCGGCGTGCTCCTCCGCGCCTGCGAGGCCGTCGCGTTCGCGCACGAACGCGGCGTCCTCCACCGCGACCTGAAACCGAGCAACGTGATGGTCGGACGCTTCCTCGAGACGTACGTCCTCGACTGGGGTCTCGCCCGACTGCTGGAGCCCGGCGAGGACCGGCGCGCGGACCGCCGGCCCGACGCGCCGGGAGCGACGATCACGAGCGAGCGGAAGCACCCCCGCGACCCCACGCCCCGCCCCCCCGCCGCGACCCTGGACGGGGACGTCGTCGGAACGCCCGCGTACATGGCGCCCGAGCAGGCGCGCGGCGAGGTCGCGCGCGTCGGCCCGCGGGCCGACGTGTACGGCATGGGCGCGATCCTTTACGAACTCCTCGCCGCGCGACGGCCGTACGCGTCGACGGGCGAGCGGGCGGCCCACGACCTGCTCGACCGCGTGCGCAGCGGGCCGCCGGCGCCGATCCGCGAGGTCGCCCCGCTGGCGCCGCCGGAGCTCACGGCGATCTGCGACCGCGCGATGGCCCGCGAACCGGACGACCGGTACCCGGACATGCGGTCGCTCGCGGACGACCTGCGCGCCTATCTCGAGGGCCGGGTCGTCTCCGCGCACCGCGTCGGCGCGGTCGAGTCGCTCCGCAAGTGGGTCGGACGGAACCGCGCCCTCGCCACGACCGCCGCCCTCGCCCTCGGGATCCTGCTCGCCGGCGCGGCGGCCGTCGCGATCCAGCAGCGGCGGAACGCCCTCGCCGTCGCCCGCGAGCGGAACGTCGCGCGGGCCGTCGCGGACTTCCAGAGCGCCATGCTGCAGGCGGACCCGTGGGAGGACGGTCGCCTGGTGACCGCGCTCCAGATGGCGCATCGCGCGGCGAACCGGCTCCCCGGCGAATTCGCGGCCGACCCGGAGATGGAGGCGGCCGTGCGCGACAGCCTCGCCGAGACGTTCCTGGCGTTCGGCGAGATCACGGCGGCGGCGGAACAGCTCTCGCGGGTGGTCGCGCTCCGAAGCGCGGCGCACGGCCCGGACGACCCGACGACGCTCGGCGCGCGACAGCGATGGGCGGAGGCGCTCCACGACGCGGGCCTCCTCGACGAGGCGGTGCGGCAGCAGCGCGCGGTCGCCGACACCTGGGTCCGCATCGCCGGCCGGGACGATCCGCGCACGCTGCACGCGAGGTCGACGCTCACGGTGCTCCTCTCCGCCCTCTCCCCGGGCCCCGAGGTCGAGCGGCTCGAGACGGAGCTGGTCGAGGCGTACCGACGCCGCCTGGGCGACGACCACCCGTCCACCGTCATCGCCGTCTTCAACCTCGCGAGCACCCTCTGCGCGCGCGGCGAATGCGCGAGGGCGGAGCCGATGTTCCGCGACGTCCTGGAGCGGCAGATCCGACGGTTCGGAGCCGACTCGCGGGAGACCTGGCGGGCGCAGGGCGGGCTCGCCCAGGCGCTGCGGAAGCTCGGACGGGTCGACGAGGCCGAGCGGCTCGATCGGAGCATGCTCGCCGCGTATCGCCGCGTCCTCGGGCCGCGCCACCCGGAGACGCTGACCGTCCTGAACAACCACGCGGAGCGGCTCCACGCCCTCGGCCGCGTCGAGGAGGCGGTCCCGCTCGCCCGCGAGGTGCTCGCGGCGCGGCTCTCGCGGCTCGGCCCGGACCACCCGGACACCTGGACGGCCCAGGCGAACCTGGCGGCCCACCTCGTCCGACTCGGCGAGTTCGAAGAGGGGGAACGGCTCGCGCGGTCGGCGCTCGATCGCCGGCGCGAGCGGCTGGGGGACTCGCACCCCCACACGTGGCAGAGCATGGAGAACGTCGCCGACCTCCTCGCGCGGAGCGGCCGCCTCGACCAGGCGGTGACGGCGTGGCGAGAGGTGGCGGAGCGACGCGCCGCGGACGAGCCGGACGACCCCGCGACGTGGAACGCGCGGGAGAAGCTCGCTCGCTGCCTCTCCCTCGACGGCCGTCACGTCGAGGCGCTCGCGCTCCGGGAGGAGGTGCTCGCCCGGTACCGCGACCTCCACGGCCCGGACGGGACCAGGACGCTCGTCGTCGCGTGCGGCGCGGCGTTCGACGCGCGGCGGTGCGAGGACCCGACGCGGGCGGCCACGCTGGAGCGGCACGTGCTCGAGGTCTGGAGCCGCGAACGGGAACCGACCGACCCGGAGCTCCTGACGCTGGCGACGAACCACGCCGTGACGCTGCACCACCTCGGAGAGCCGGCCGCGGCCGCGGACCGTCTCGACGAGGTCGTGCGGATCCGGTGCGAGGCGGAGGGCGTGGCGTCGGAGGGGGTCGCGAAGGCGATGCAGCTCCTCGTGGCGATCCTCGTCCGCGGCGGGGACCTCGATCGGGCCGAACGGTCGATCGCCCGCTGGCGGGCCGGCGCGGAGGACGCGGGCGGCGACGCGGCGGCGGCGGTCGAGACGCGGTGCCGGGAGCTCCGCGAGCGGGTCGCCGCCGGTCGCGAGGAGGCGGCGCGCTGAGGGACCGGCCGGGGCTCAACCCGCGGCGTCCGTCCCCCGGCTCCCCATCCTCTCCCGCAGCTCCTTCAGCGCGCGGAGGTACCGCTTCCGGACCGTGTCGACCTTCTCGCCCGACTCCGCGGCCAGCTCCTCGAAGCTCCGCCCCTCCATCCGGCCGAGCAGGACGTGCCGCGCCGGGTCCCCCATCCGATCGGTCAGCACGCGCAGCCGGTCGAGCTCGTCCTTCAGCGTGACCGGACCCTTCGTCCGCTCCGGCGTCGCGACGGCCGCGTCCGGCGCCGCCGACTCGCCCGCGAACCGCGCCGCCCGATGCGAGGACGCGGCGACCACCCACTGCGCGTTCTTGAGCAGCCGTCCGGCGAGCGTGTCGAGCGTCGCGTCCGGAGGGAGCGTGTCGAGCGCCGGGAGGACGCGCGCGAAGACCTCCTGCGTCAGGTCGTCGATCGCCTCCCGCCGCCGGATGTGCGCCCCGACGCGGCGCTCGAGATACGTCGCGACGAGCGGCCGGAACCGGCGCGCGATCTCCTCGAGCGCCGCCGTCGATCCGTTCCGAGCGTCGGCCAGCAGTCGGTCCAACCGGAGATCCTCCCGCGAAGAATCGTAGCAGCCCGCCGAGGGAGTGCCGTGGCCGCGAGGGGCCGCCGCGGCCCCGCACGACTTCCTCGACGGGCGGCCGGCGCGCGTTCGGGACGGATTCCGGAATCCGCGCCGGCCCGTCCGTCGAACGATCGCGTGGGTCGAACGACCTGTTACGATCCCCCGAAGCCCGCCCGAGAAGCAGAGGACGCCCGGGGAAAGGGACCCGCGAGTTGGAACCCGAGCCGGCCGAGAACCCCACCCCGATCACCTGGACCCCGGCGCTCGTCCGCGCGCTGCTCGACGCCGCTCCGGACGCGACCCTCGTCAGCGACGCCGACGGGACGATCCTCCTGGTGAACCGCCAGCTGGAGCGGATGTTCGGCCTTCCGCGCGCCGAGCTGATCGGGCGCCGGGTGGAGCAGTTCGTCCCCGTCGAACGGCGCTCGGCTCACGTCGAGCTCCGCCGGCGATACCTCGCGGACCCGTCCCCGCGGCCGATGGGGCAGGGGAGCTCGCTGACCGCCCGCCGGCCCGACGGTTCGGAGTTCCCGGTCGAGATCAGCCTGAGCCCGGTCGAGACCTCGGCCGGCGTCCTCGTCGCCGCGGCGATCCGCGACGCGAGCGACCGGGCCCGGACCGAGCGGAACCTCCGCGCGCACGGCGACCGCCTCGAGCGGGACGTCGCTTCGCGGACCGCCGAGCTGGAGGCGCGAACGGAAGAGCTCGCCCTCCGCGCCCGCCACCACCACGCGCTCGCCGAGCTCGGCAAGCGGATCATCGCCGCGCGGTCGCTCGCCGACGTCTTCGACGACGCGGTCGCCGTCCTCGCGGAGGAGCTCGAGGTCGAACTGACGAAGATCCTCGAGATCGTCCCGGGCGCGGACGTCCTGCTCCTTCGGGCGGGGGTCGGCTGGCGCGACGGGATCGTCGGCCACGCGACGGTCGGCGCCGACCGCGAGTCGCAGGCCGGGTACACGCTCCTCTCCGACGGCCCGGTCATCGTGGAGGACCTGCGGAAGGAGACTCGATTCCGCGGTCCGCCCGCGCTGCTGGAGCACGGCGCGGTCTCCGGCATGAGCGTGATCATCTACGGGCGACACGAGCCGTACGGAGTGCTCGGAGCGCACTCGAGGCGAGCGCGCACCTTCGTCGTCGACGACGTCGCCTTCCTCCAGTCCGTCGCGAACCTCCTCGGCGAGGCGATCGAACGTCACCGCGCCGAGGACGACCTGGCCGAGGCGAGGCGGCTCGCCCGGCAGAAGGAGCGGCTCGCCGACATCGGCGTGATCGTGGCGAACGTCGTGCACGACTTCGGGAACACGCTCGCCGGCCTCTCCCTCCACGCCCAGATCATCGCCCGCTACGCCCGGGAGGGGCGCCCCGGCGAGGCGATCTCCGAACCGGCCCGCATCCTCCTCGACCAGACCACCCATCTCGAGCGCCTGGTCCGCGAGTTCCGGGAGTTCGCGCGCGCGGAGCGGCTCGACCTCGGGCCGGTCGACCTCCGGCAACTCCTCGAGAGCGTCGCCGGAGGCTGGCGACGGTTCGCGGAGGAGCGGAAGGTGGCGATCGACCTCGCCACGGCCGACGACCTGCCGCCCGTCCTCGCGGACGAGGGGAAGCTGCGGCGGGTCTTCGACAACCTGATCAAGAACGCGGTCGAATCGGTCGAGGGCGGACCGGGCGCCGTCCGGATCGGCGTCGACGCGCGAGGCTCCGACCGGGTGCGGGTCTCGGTCGAGGACTCGGGCGCGGGGGTCCCGCCCGCGGTCGACGTCTTCAAGATGTTCGCGACGACGAAGGAGCACGGGAGCGGGCTCGGGCTCCCGATCTGCAAGCAGATCGTCGACGCCCACGGCGGCGCGATCGAGCACGCTCCCGCGCGCTCCCGCGGAACGGTCTTCCGGATCGACCTCCCGATCGACGGCCCGTACGGCGCGCCGCGACCGACGCCCGACGCCGGCTGACCCCTCGGCCCCACCTCCTACCGCGCCCCGTCGGCCCTCCGCGCGAACCCGCCTCCGTTCCGTCCGCGTCCGGCCCGCTCGTCGATCCCGACGATCAACGCACGCGCAGCGACACGACCAGCGGGAGGTGGTCCGACGCGTCGCGGGCGGGCGGCTTGACGATCGCGCCCGCGCGGGTGATGCGGGCCGGACCGCGGACGAAGACCGCGTCGAGCGGGCGGACCGGACGGACGGCGGGGAACGTCTTCGGCCGGATGGAGATCCCCGCGAACCCGGCCGGCTCGAGCACCGTCGGCCCGAGCGTGTTCCAGACGTCGTTCAGGTCGCCGCCGATCAGCACGGTCGTCCGGTCGGACATCCGGTGTCCCGCCTGCCAGTCGAGGATCCGCTGGAGCTGGCGCTTCCTCTCGTACTCCGCCAGGCCGAGGTGGACGTTGTGGATCCAGAGGCGGGCGCGGCGCTTCCCGTCGGTCACGGTCAGGCGGGCATGCAGCGAACCGCGCTTCTTCTTCAGCGGGAGGGTGAGGTCGAGGTTCTCGGCGTGGTCGAGCGGGAAGCGGGAGAGGATCGCGTTGCCGTAGTGCCCCTGCTTCAGGACGTGGTTCGGGAAGTACGCCCGGTGGCCGAGGCCGAGCGCGTCGCCGAGCAGGTCGACCTGTCGGTCGCGGCGAGAGCGCCGCGCCCCCTCGTCGACCTCCTGCAGGAGCACGAGGTCGGCGTCGCACTCCGCGAGGACCTCGACCACCCGCTCGGGTCGATAGCGCCGGTCGACGCCGCCGATCCCCTTGTGGATGTTCCAGGTCACCACTCTGAGCGGCAGCGCGCCCTTGGTCCGCACGAGCGACCCCTCCGGCCGGATGCGTCCGCATCGTATCGCCTGCATCCGCCGTTGCCCGGACGCCGCGTCCTCTGATATCTTCGACGGTTTGCGCCGCCCCGACAGATTCCGGAGTCCCCCACCCCCGATGCGGAACCGACCGCCACCTTCGGCGGCTCCGGTCGTCCTCGCCCTGCTCCTCGGCTGCTACGGTCCGGACGACTGGTCGGAAGAAGCCGACAGCGCGGCGCTCGACAACGTCCGGCGCGCCCAGGAAGCAGCCTTCGGCGCCCCCGGACCGTTCACGATCGAGCGTCCCTCGGAGACGTTCCGGCGGCGCCTGATCCTGAACCAGCAGCTGCCTCACGCCATCCGGGCGTCGCTCTCCACGGCCGAGCTCCGTCCGATCGACCATTGGCCCGAGGACGATCGTCTGAGTGGGCGAGGGGCTCCGTCGGGGTTCCTCGATCGACTCGACCCCGCGAGCGACGGTCCGATCGAGCTGACGCTGCTCGAGGCCCTCCAGCTCGCCGCGGAGAGCAGCCGGGAGTATCAGTTCCGCAAGGAGGAGGTCTTCCGCGCCGCGCTCGGGCTCGACCTCGAGCGAAACGCGTTCGAGACCCAATGGGGCGCCGTGCTCACCGGCGATCTGGCCAGCACGCTGTCGACCGAACCGACCCGGACGAGGACGACCGCGATTCGCGGGACTCCCGAGCTGTCGGTCGTCCAGAGATTCCAGAACGGCATCTCGATGACCGGCGCGCTGGGGTTCGATCTGATCCGGCTCCTCACCGCCCCGCGCCTCCGCTCGACCGGCGTGTTCGCCGACGCCTCGATCTCGATCCCGTTGCTCCGTGGCGCCGGGCGCTTCGTGGTCGCCGAGCCGATGATCCGAGCCGAGCGAGAGACCTTGTATCAGGTGCTCTCCTTCGAGCGGTTCAAGCGGACGTTCGCGGTCCGCGTCGCGAGCGAATACCTCGCCGTGCTGCAGTCGTACGATCGGGTCCAGAACACCGAGCAGAACTACCGGAGCCTCGTCCTCTCGGCGCGCCAGCTTCGACGACTCGCCGACGCCGGCCGACGCGACCAGATCCAGGTCGACCAGGCGGTGCAGAGCGAGCTGCAGGCTCGCGACTCGTGGATTCGAGCCCTCCAGACGTACGACCGCGCGCGGGACGACTTCCGCGTCACGCTGGGGTTGCCCCCGGACGCGGCGATCGAGCTCGATCGGGACGAGCTCGGGCGCCTCGGCGAGGCGGTGCGTCACCGACTCGACATCACGATGGAGGACGCCGAGCGGATGGTCGCCGGCGGCAAGGACCGCGACGCCGACGGGGAGTCGGTCTCCGCCGACGCGCCGATCGTCCTCCCCGATCCGGGCCTCGGCCGCGCCGGACCGCTCGAGCTCGGCCAAGAGGAGGCGATCGAGCTCGCCCTCGAGCATCGCCTCGACCTCCACGTGGCCGAGGGGAACGTCTACGACGCCCAGCGGCAGGTCGCGATCAGGGCGGACGCGCTGGGCGCCGAGGCGACGCTGTTCGGGAGCGGATCGTTCGGGTCTCGCCGCACCTCGGCGACCTCCGCCCTCCTCCCGGATTCGACGACGCTCAGGACCAGCGACGCGACGTACGGAGCGACCCTCGAGGTCGACCTCCCGCTCCAGCGGGTCGCCGAGCGGAACGACTACCGGAACGCCTGGATCGACCTCGAACGCGCGGTCCGCGACTACCAGGACCTCGAGGACGAGGTGAAGAGCGAGGTCCGCGATCGCCTCCGCACGCTCCTGCAGACGCGGGAGGCCCAGCGGATCGAGGCGGCGGCCGTCTTCGTGGCCGAACGCCGGGTCGACTCGGCTCGGATGTCGCTCGACGCCGGGCGCGCCCAGACCCGCGACCTCCTGGAGGCGCAGGAGGACCTCGTCTCCGCGCAGAACGACCTCACCGCGGCCCTCGTCGCGTACCGTATCGCAGAGCTGGAACTGCAGCGGGACACGGGCCTGCTGCAGGTCGGGCCGGACGGACTCTGGACGGAGTACGTGCCCGAGGAGAGGACGACCGATGAGCCGCGTTCCTGAATCACGCTCCCGAAACGGGTGGGCCTGGGTGATCGCCCTGCTCGTGATCGGCGCCGCCGGGACCGCCTGGTTCCGGTTCGGCCGCGAGGCGAACACCGGCGCCGCCACCGACGAGGCGACGTTCGCGGCGAAGCGCGGCGACCTCCGGATCGGCGTCAGCGACTCGGGGACGATCCAGGCGAAGGACCAGGTCGTCATCAAGAGCGAGGTCGAGGGACAGACGACGATCATCTACCTCGTCGACGAGGGGACGCACGTCGAGCCGGGCGACCTCCTCGTCGAGCTCGACGCGTCGGAGCTGGTCGAGGACCGGACCGACCGCCAGATCGCGGTGCAGAACGCCGAGGCGGCGTACGTCAAGGCGCGCGAGGATCTCGCCATCACGAAGAGCCAGGCCGAGTCCGACATCGCCGAGGCCGAGCTCGCCCACCGGTTCGCCATCGAGGACCTGAAGAAGTACGAGGAGGGCGAGTTCCCGCGCCTGGTGACCGAGGCGGAGGCGGAGATCACGCTCGCCCTGGAGGAGCTCGAGAACGCGACGGAGACGCTCCGCTGGTCGGAGCAGCTCTTCGCCGAGAAGTACATCTCGCAGACCGAACTCGACGGCGATCGGCTCGCGAAGAACCGCGCGGAGCTCGAGCACAAGCTCGCGGTCGAGGCGCTCTCGCTCCTCAAGGAGTTCACGTACCGGCGGACCAAGGACGAGCTGACCGCCGCCGTCGAGCAGACCGAGCGCGCGCTCGAGCGGGTGAAGCGGAAGGCGGCCGCGAACATCGTCCAGGCGGAGGCCGAGCTCCGCGCCAAGGAGTCGGAGTACAACCGCCAGCAGCTCCGCCTCGAGAAGCTCGACCGGCAGATCGAGAACTGCCGGATGGTCGCGCCGAGCTCGGGGATGGTCGTCTACGCCACGACCGGGCGCGGCAACTGGCGGCGCGACGACGAGCCGCTCGAGGAGGGGCAGTCCGTCCGCGAACGACAGGAGCTGATCCACCTCCCGACGACCGGCTCGATGATGGCCGAGGTGCGGATCCACGAGTCGAGCCTGAAGAAGGTCAAGGCCGGCCAGCCGGTCGAGGTTTCGATCGACGCGCTCCCCGGCCGGCGCTTCTCCGGGACGGTGGCGAAGATCTCGCCGCTCCCCGACGGGCGGAGCTCGTGGCTGAACCCGGACCTGAAGGAGTACCCCGCCGAGATCGACCTCGACGGCGTGCTCGACGGCGTCCGGACCGGCATGAGCTGTCGCGCCGAGATCATCGTCGCCGAGCTGCGGGACGTCGTCTACGTGCCGGTGCAGTGCGTGGTCCGGGTCGGTCGGACGCCGACCGTCCACGTGCTCCGGAGCGACGGGACGTTCGAGGCGCGCCAGGTCGAGACCGGCCTCGACGACAACCAGATGATCCACGTCGTCTCGGGGCTCGCCGAGGGGGAGCGCGTCTCTCTCACCCCCCCGCTCCAGAACGCGACCCTCGAACGCGAGGCCCGCCCGTCGGCGGAGGAAGGCGCGGACGACGCGGGGGGCGACGACGGAGGCGGCGCGACGAGGGGCGGGCCGGAGGGCGGCGAGGAGCGGAGCCGCCGCCCGCGACGCCCGGACGCGGGCGGCGACGGCGGCGAGCGTCCCGGTGGGGGGCGCGCGCGTCCCGACCGCGAGCGCGGCGGCCGCCCGCGCTCGGGCGAGGCGCCGGCCGGACGACCCGACGCCGGGAGCGGCTCCGGTTCATGAGCGGCGCCGCGCCGGACGGCTCCGTCATCTCGCTCGAGGACGTCCACAAGGTCTACCGCATGGGCTCGTCGGAGGTCCGCGCCCTCGACGGCGTGACGCTCGGGTTCGGGCGCGGCAGCTTCACGGCGATCATGGGGAAGAGCGGCTCGGGGAAGAGCACGATGCTGAACCTCCTCGGCTGCCTCGACCGGCCGACCTCGGGGCGCTACCTGCTCGACGGCATCGACGTCTCCGACCTCGACGACGACCGTCTCTCGGCCGTCCGCCTCGGCAAGCTCGGGTTCGTGTTCCAGAGCTTCAACCTGATCGCCCAGCTCACGGTCCGCGAGAACATCGAGCTGCCGCTCTTCTACCGCGGCACCCCGCCCGGCGAGAGCGCGGAGATCGCGGCCGAGCTCGCCTCGCGCGTCGACCTCGGCGAGCGCCTCGACCACCGTCCGACCGAGCTCTCGGGAGGGCAGCAGCAGCGGGTCGCGATCGCGCGCTCGCTGGCGAACGACCCCGAGGTCCTCCTCGCGGACGAGCCGACCGGCAACCTCGACTCGGCGACGAGCGACCAGATCATGACGCTGCTCCGCTCGCTCAACGAACAGGGGAAGACGATCGTCATGGTGACGCACGAACCGGACATCGCCGCCTGGGCCGACCGGAGCGTGCACATGCGGGACGGCCGCGTCGAGAAGGTCGAGGAGCGACGCCGATGAGGATCCTGGAGCTGACCCGCGACGTCCGGCTCGGCGTCAAGACGCTGATGCTGCACAAGCTCCGGTCGATGCTCACGATGCTCGGCGTCGTGTTCGGGACCGGCTCGGTCGTCGCCATGCTCGCGGTCGGCGAGGGGGCGAGCGAGGACGCGCTCGAGCGGATCCGGAAGCTCGGCAGCAACAACCTCATCCTGACCGCCCAGAAGTCGGCGGAGGACGACCAGCCGGGGGCCGTCCGCCGCCGGATGAGCATCTACGGCCTGACGTACGAGGACGAGCAGCGGATCCGCACGTCGTTCGAGTCGGTCGTCCGCACGGTCCCGGTCAAGCAGGTCCGCAAGGAGGGGCGCCTCGGAGAGCGACAGCTCGAGCTCCGCGTGGTCGGCACGACCGTCGACTGGTTCGACTTGGTGCGGCGGCCGGTCCTCGCCGGACGCACGCTCGAGTCGTTCGACATGGACGGCTCGACCAACTCCGTCGTCCTGACCGAGCACGGCGCCCGGCGGCTCCTCGCCAACGAGAACGTCGTCGGACAGTCGATCAAGATCGGCGGCCTCTACTTCGAGGTCGTCGGGATCGTGCGGAACGAGACGAGCGCGGAGGGGGTCCAGGTCCCCGACGAATCGATCGACGCGTACATCCCGCTCGCCGTGGCCCGGACCCGATACGGCGACATGTCGCGGCGCCGGACCGCCGGCTCGGAGGAGCGCGAGATGGTCGAGCTACACCAGATCATCGTCGAGGTCCGGGACACGGACGAGGTCCAGTCGACGGCGGCGGCGATCGAGCGGATGCTGGAGCGGTTCCACAAGGCGAAGGACTACGCCATCGAGGTCCCGCTGGCGCTCCTC
>JAUIEL010000121.1 GCA_030428825.1 bacterium | reverse complement strand
CGGAGCGAGTCGGCGACCGTCTCGAGGGAGGGGGCGGGGGCGTCGCCCGTCGGGGGCTCGATCGCGGCCGCCGCCTCCTCGAACACCTCGTCGAGCGCCGGGTTCCCGGGCTCGCCGCTGAGGACGAGGAGCGCCGCCCGTCGCCCCCAGCGGACGGAGTGGAGGCGGTACTCGTAGACGTTCTCGCCGAGCGTCCGGGTCATCGCGAACCGGCGCGTCGACTCCGGGTCGCCGTCCGCGGCGAGGCGGCGGACGTCCGGGGCCGGCCACGCGATGCCGTAGAGCATGAGCAGCCCGCGGCAGACCGCGTCCATCGGGACGGCGTCGAGCGGCAGGAGGACGGGCGTGAAGCTGAGGATGCACCCGGCGGCGTGCAGCGCGCCGTGGACCACGAGCTCGTTCTCGCTGGTCCGGTTCGGCCAGCTCCGCCAGCGGGACGAGGACGGCGCGAAGCCGACGTCGAGCGCGTCGGAGCGGAACCGGGCGTCGGTGTGCGGCAGCGCGTCGTACGCCGAGCGGTCCGGGTCGAGCAGGCGGAAGTCCTCCAGGAACTCGTCGAGGAGCTCCCCGGCGGAGCGCCCCTTCGGCGCCCCGCGGCGGGTCCGGACGATCGCGTCGTAGCTGAAGCCGCGGTGCCCGAGCGCGAACGTGGCGCACTCGAGCTCCCGACCGTCCTCCGTCGCCTCGATCTCGAGCCGGACGGCGGGGAGCCCGTCCTTCTCGACCCTCGACCGGCGGACGAGGCGGACGTTCCGGCACGCCTCCTGCACGATCTCCATCCGCCCCGACGCGATCGTCGCCGACGACGGCAGCCAGTTCCCGTTCGACGCCCGCGCGTGCAGGTCGAGCGCGGCCGGCCCGCGCGTGAACGAGGCGACGTGCGTCTCGGAGACCGGCATCGTCCCGCGCCAGCCGCGCGGGCGCCGGAACTCGAGGTTCAGGGCCTCGTCGCGCCAGGTCGAGCGGAAGCGGCGGGCGAGGCCGACGAGCCGCTCCCGCTGCCCGAGGAGCGCGAGCGCGATCAGGAAGACCCCGGCCCAGAGCGTCCCCGCCATCGGTCCGCCCACGCCGGGCTGAAGGGTCGCGGTGGTCGGATCCCCCGGCCGGACCGAGACCGGGACGGTCGCTCCGACCGGGTACCGCTCGACGAGCGCGTCGCCCTCCGCGCGGCTCTCGACCTTCCGGTCGCTCCCGCTCGACCGGAGGCGGTCGCAGGCGTACGTTCGCCCGCCGGCCTCGTACTCCACGGAGATCCGGTACCAGATCCCCTCTCCGACCCGGTAGAGCTCCGACTTCCGGACCACGCCGTCGACGGTCGGCCAGGAGGGACTGCGGTGGGTGACGTACGCGTCCCATGCCGCGAACGCGACGATGAACGCCCCGAGCGTGCCGACGACGAGGCAGACGAGGAGCATGACTCCCCGATGGAGCCTCGCGGCGACCGAGTCCGAGCTCATGGGTCGGGAGTCTAGCACCCCTCGCGCGCGGGGGCCGCGCGCCGTCAGCCCCGCACTCCGACGAACATCTCCCGCGCGGTCCCCTCCTCGAACGTGCTGTGCTCGAACGGGACCGCGCGGGCGTCGAACCCGGCCGCGCCGAGCCGCTCGAGCCACTCGGCGCGCGGGAAGAGCCCGAGTTCGTGCTCGTCCCGCTCGCACCGGACCGGGCCGTCCCCCTCCTTCATCAGGTACGCGTAGACCGTCCGGAAGGAGGTCGTCCCCGGCGCGGGGGGGAACGTCCAGGCGAGGTACCGCATCGAGCGCTCGCCGAGGTCCTCGCCTCCCGACGACGTCCCCGGCGCGAACGACTCGAGCGTGTCGTCCGGGACGAACAGCGCCGCGCCGCCGGGACGGCAGTGGACGAACGCGGTCTCCATCGCCGCCGACAGCTCCGCGCCGGTCGTCAGGTACGCCACCGCGTCGTGGACGAGGACCGCGTCGAACGTCCGACCGAGCCGCACCGTCCGCATGTCGCCGTCCGCGTGCGCGCACTCCGGGTTCAGCGCCTCGCTTCGGGCCCTCATCCCCGCGGAGGGCTCGACGAGCGTCAGGTCGAGGCCGTCCTTCAGGTGACTCGCGGTGTGCCCGCCGCCGCTCCCGAGCTCGAGGAGCGTCCCGAGCGGGGCGTCGACCGCGGCCTCGAGCGTCCGCCGGAAGAGCGCCGCCTCCTCCGCGTAGTCGGCCGGCGCGCTCATCGCCGGCCACCAGTCGGCGAACTCGTCGTACAGTCGCGGGGTCGTCATTCGCGTCTCCGGCGGCTCGCGGTCCGGACTCACCGGACTGCTACCCTACGCGACCGGGCCCCGCGCGGCCCGTCACGGGAGGAACGGCATGGCGTCGGTCATCACGACCCTCGGAATCGCGCTCGCCCTCGCGGTCGTTGGCGACGGCGACGAGGGGATGCTGCGGATCGCGCCGCTGGCGAAGCGGTCGCCGGCGGTCGGGGCGACGCTGTTCGAGACGGTCCCGGCCGCGGCGAGCGGCGTCGACTTCCGGCATCGGTTCGAGGCGCGCTCGTCCGACGAGGTGTTCGAGCTCGCCTCGGTGCACGCCGGGGGCGGGGTCGCGATCGGGGACGTCGACGGCGACGGCCGGCCGGAGATCGTCCTGACCCGTCCGACCGGCGGGGCGCGGCTCTATCGGAACCTCGGCGGCTTCGCGTTCGAGGACGCGAGCGCGGCGGCGGGGATCGGGGACGAGCCGTGGCCGCTCGGGCCGAGCCTCGCCGATCTCGACGGCGACGGCGCGCTCGACCTCCACGTCGGACAGCGGGGCGCGCCGAGCCGGCTCTACCGGAACCTCGGCGACGGGACGTTCGAGGAGCGCGGCGCGGCGTTCGGCCTCGGCGAGGCGACCGACGCGGTGATGATGGCGTTCGCCGACGTCGACCTCGACGGGGACCTCGACGGCTACCTCCTCACGTACGGACGGACGCTCGGCGCCGAGCGGACGACGCTGATCCGCCCCGACGGCTCGACGCAGGAGGTCCCGGCCGGCCTCCCGGACCACCTCTTCCGGAACGAGCGGATGGAGGACGGGGCGGTCGCGCTGGTCGACGTCTCCGCGGCGTCGGGGATCGGCGGGGACGAGTGGGGGCTGTCGGCGATCTGGTTCGATCCGGACGACGACGGCGACCCCGACCTGTACGTCGCGAACGACTTCTTCGGCGCCGACCACCTGTACGTCAACCGCGGGGACGGGACGTTCGAGGACCGGGCGGCCGACGCGCTCCCTCACACCCCCTGGTTCTCGATGGGCGCGGCGGCGGGGGACGTCGACGGCGACGGGCGGGACGACCTCCTCGCGACCGACATGGCCGCGACGACGCACGTCGGCGAGAAGGAGCAGATGGGGGACATGGCGCGGAACTCCTGGTTCCTCGAGGCGCCGACGCCGCGGCAGGTGATGCGGAACGCGCTCTACGTGAACACCGGGACGTCGCGGTTCCTGGAGGCCGCGTTCCTCGCCGGGGTGGCGCGGAGCGACTGGACGTGGTCGCCGAAGCTCGCGGACCTCGACGGCGACGGGCGGCTCGACCTGTTCGTCGCGAACGGGCACACCGGCGACTGGTTCCACGGCGACCTGCAGGTCGTGCTCGCGGCCGCGCTCGTCGCCCGGAAGGCGATCGAGCTGCCGGCGAAGCGAGACGTGAACCTCGCGTTCCGGAACGCCGGCGACCTCCGGTTCGAGCCGGCGGGCGACGACTGGGGGCTCGCGCGCGCGGCGGTCTCGTTCGGCGCGGCGGTCGGCGACCTCGACGGCGACGGCGATCCGGACCTGGTGGTGAACGACTACGACGCGCCGGTCACGCTCCACCGGAACCACGCCCCCGGCGCCCGCGCGGTCGTCCGGCTCGTCGGCGGTCCGGGCGGCGACGGACGCGGGGCGCGGGTGCGGGTCGTGGCCGCCGGTCGGGAGCAGGTCCGGCGGCAGCACCCGGAGAGCGGCTGCATGTCGGCGGACGAGCCGGTCGTCCGGTTCGGGCTCGGCGACGCCGAGCGGATCTCCCTCCTCGAGGTCCGGTGGCCCGGCGGGGCGACGCAGCGGTTCGAGGAGCTGCCGGTCGACGCGGCGTTCACGCTGACCGCGCCCGCGGAGGCGTCGCGCGCGGCGGGAGAGCCGGACCCGGAGGCGCCGGAATCCGGGGCCGCGCCGCTCTTCGTCGCCCGACCGGAGGGGGCGCCGGTCCCGCCGGAGCGCGAGTTCGACGAGTTCGCCGTCCAGCCGCTCCTCCCGTTCCGGCTCTCGCGGCTCGGCCCCGGACTCGCGGTCGGCGACGTCGACGGCGACGGCGTCGACGAGCGGTACCGTTCCGCGCCGGCCGGAGCGGCGGGCGCGATCGAGCGGCGAGGGGAGGACGGCGCCTGGACCCGCGGCGACGACGGCGTCTTCGCGGCCGACGCCGAGTGCGAGGACGCGGCGCCCCTCTTCCTCGACGCGGACGGCGACGGCGACCTCGACCTGTTCGTGGCGAGCGGCGGCGTCGAGCGTCCGGCCGGCGACCCGACGTACCGCGACCGCATCTACCGGAACGACGGCGAGGGGAGCTTCGGCGAGGCGCCGGCGGACGCGCTCCCCGATCGACGGCTCTCGTCGTCCGCCGCCGTGGCGTTCGACGTGGAGGGGGACGGCGACCTCGACCTGTTCGTCGGCGCGCGGGTCGTGCCGGGGCGGTACCCGGAGGCGGCGCCGAGCGTCCTGCTCCAGAACGAGAGCCGCGGCGGGGCGCTCCGGTTCGAGGACGCCACGCCGCGCCGCGCGCCCGGCCTCGCCGCGGCAGGGATGGTGACCGGGGCGACGGCGGCCGACGTCGACGGCGACGGCGACCCGGACCTGGTGATCGCCGAGGAGTGGGGGCCGATCCGGATCGTCGGCAACGACGGCGGCGTCCTCGTCGACCGCGGCGACGCGACCGGCGCGACGGGCTCGCGCGGCTGGTGGAACGGCGTCGCGGCCGGCGACCTCGACCACGACGGGGACCTCGACCTCGTGGCGACGAACCTCGGTTGGAACACGAAGTACGGCGACGCGTCGCACGACCGCCCGCGGCTGTACGCGGGCGACCTCGACGGGAGCGGCGCGTGGCGCGTGGTCGAGGCGGTGCGGCACGGCGACGAGCTGCTGCCGACGCGCGGTCGGAGCTGCTCGACCCGCGCGTTCCCGGGGTTGGCGCCGCGGTTCGAGTCGTTCGCCGCGTTCGCGCGCGCGTCGTTGCCCGAGATCTACGGCGAGGAGCCGCTCGCGGCGGCGCTGCGCCTCGACGTCGACACCCTGGCGAGCGCGACGTTGGAGAACGACGGCGCCGGCGCGTTCGCGCTCCGGCCGCTGCCGCGCGTCGCCCAGATCGCGCCGGCGTTCGGGGTCGTCGTGACGGAGGTCGACGGGGACGGACACGCGGACGTGGTGCTCGCGCAGAACCACTCGTTCCCGCAGCCGGAGACCGGCGTCATGGCCGGGGGGCTCGGGCTCCTGCTCCTCGGCGACGGCGCGCTCGGGTTCCGCGCGCTCCGCCCGGTCGAGAGCGGGGTCGTCGTCCCGGGAGACGGCCGCGCCGCCGTCGTGACGGACGAGGACCGCGACGGCCGGCTCGAACTCGAGTTCGCCCGGAACGCCCGGCCGTCGGCGACCTTCGAGCGAGACGCCGCCGGCGCGTCGCGGACGTTCGTGGTCGAGCTCCCGGCGAACGGGAGCGTCTCGGCGCGGGTGACGTTCGAGCGGAGCGACGGGCTCCGGCAGACCGCCGAGCGGGCTTCGGGGTCGGGGTACTGGTCGCAGGGTCCGCCCCGGCTCTTCTTCGGCCTCGGCGACGCGGCGCCCCGCCGGGTGACCGTCCGGTGGCGCGACGGGCGGGAGTCGTCGATCGAGGTCGGGCCGGAGGCGCGCCGCGTCGCGGTCGGCGACTGACGGAGCGCGCGCTACGATGGCGCGACCTTCCCGACGGAGCGGACGATGACGGCCGAAGGCTCGCCCGATCGCGCGGACGCCCCCGCGCCCGGACTCTCGATCGACGCCGCGCGACTCGAGGAGTCGATCCGGGCGCTCGCGACGATCGGCGCGTACGAGGACGAGTCGACCGGACTCGTCGGGGTCCGCCGGGTCGCGCTGACCGACGAGGACGCGGCGGGGCGGCGGCAGGTGATCGAGTGGATGGAGGCGGCGGGGCTCCGCGTCGCGGTCGACGCGATCGGGAACGTCTTCGCCGAGCGGCCCGGCCTCGACCCGTCGCTCGCCCCGGTCATGGTCGGGTCGCACATCGACTCGGTCCCGACCGGCGGGGCGTACGACGGGGTGCTCGGGGTGCTCGGCGGCCTCGAGGTCGTCCGCACCCTCGACGACCGGGGCGTCGCCACGCGCCGGCCGATCGTCCTGGCGTTCTTCACCGACGAGGAGGGGTGCCGCTTCGGGACCGACATGCTCGGCAGCGCGGTCGCGACCGGGAGGATCCCGCTCGACGAGGCGTACGCGCTCCGCGACGCGGCGGGAACGACGGTGCGGGACGAGCTCTCGAGGATCGGCTTCCTCGGCGACGAACCGATCGGCGCGCGACGACCGCACGCGTACCTCGAGTGTCACATCGAACAGGGACCGGTCCTCGGCGGCGCCGGTCACGACGTCGGCGTCGTCACCGGCGTGCAGGCGATCGCGTGGTACGAGGTGACGTTCCGCGGCCGCTCGGCCCACGCGGGGACGACGCCGACGTCGTACCGCCGGGACGCCGGTCTGTCCGCGGCGCGCGTGAACGTGGCGCTGCGCGAGCTCGTCGACTCGGGGCGGTACGGCGAGCTCCGGGCGACGATGGGCGTCGTCCGTCCGCACCCGGGAGTGGTGAACGTCGTCCCGGGGCGCGTGACGGCGACGATCGACCTCAGGAACCCGGACGACGGCGCGATGGAGGCGGCGGAGCGGGACGTCCGGGCGCTGCTCGCGGCGCGCGGAGAGGAGGACGGGGTCGAGGTCACGTGGCGGCGGACCGCGCGGACCGCGATGGTCCCGTTCGACGGCGCGGTGATGGATCGGATCGACGCCGCGGCCGCGGCGCGCGGACTCCGACGGACGCGCCTCCTCTCGGGCGCGGGGCACGACGCCCAGGAGTGGGCCCGCGTCGCGCCGGCCGCGATGGTGTTCGTCCCCGGCGAGCACGACGGGATCAGCCACAACCCGCGCGAGCACTCCACGCGCGAGCAGTGCGCGAACGGCGTGAACGTCCTGCTCGACGTGGTGCGGCGGATCGCGGACGACGGGCCGCTCGGGCGGGACGGCGGGGAGCCGTAGGTCCCGTTCGGACGGGCGGTTGCGGGAGCGGGGCCGGCGGCGGGGAGCGAACGCCTGACACGGCGGCCGGATCGGGGTATCTTTCCAACGAGTGGACCGGCTGCCGACCGGTCGAACCCATCCCGATCGCCCAGGATCGTTCCGAGACAAGAACCGATGACGACTCGCGTCCCGACTCTCGCGAGCGCCGCGCTGGCGTTCCTCCTGTCCCCCTCCGTGCTCGCCCAGGGGGAGCTCCACACGTACGACGGCGCGGCCGGCGACCTGTTCGGGTTCGCCGTCTCCGACGCCGGGGACGTCGACCTCGACGGCTTCCCGGACTGCATCGTCGGCGCCAAGGTCGGCGCGCTGAACGGATCGCGCGTCGGTTCCGCGGTCGTCCGCTCCGGCGCGGACGGCTCGGCGCTGCACACGTTCCACGGCGTGCAGTCGGCCGACTTCTTCGGCTTCGCGGTCGGGGGCGGCGGCGACGTCGACAACGACGGGTCGCCGGACCTGATCGTGGGCGCGCCGCAGGGGGATCACCTGCAGTTCAACAACGGCGCCGCCACCGTCTTCTCGGGCGCGACCGGCGCGACCCTCTACACGTGGGGCGGCCTGAACCCGAACACCGAGTTCGGGCACGCGGTCGCGAACGCCGGGGACCTGAACCTGGACGGGTTCGCGGACGTGCTGGTCGGCACCTGGCGCGACCACCCGAACGGGCTGTACTCCGGCGCCGTCTTCGTCTTCTCCGGTCAGGACGGGAGCCCGCTCCATTATCTCACCGGCGACAAGCAGGACGACTACCTCGGCTGGTCGGTCGACTCGGCCGGGGACTGCGACGGGGACGGGGCGCCGGACATCGTCGCCGGCCTCCTCCATTACTCGGGCGTCACCCCCGACACCGGCGCGGCGCGGCTCTACTCCGGGCTGACCGGCGCGCTCCTGCACCACTTCGACGGCGACTCGACCGGCGACTTCTTCGGGCACTCGGTCGCCGGCGTCGGCGACGTCGACGGCGACGGACGGAGCGACATCGCGGTCGGCGCCCCGCTCGACGACAACCTCGGCCCGGACAGCGGGATGGTCCGGATCTTCTCGGGCCAGACGTACTCGCTGCTGCGCCAGATCAACGGGTCGGGTCAGGGGCGCCTCGGCTGGGCGGTGTCGCGCGCGGACGACGTCGACGGCGACGGCGTCCCGGACGTCCTCGCGGGCGCGCCGTGGACCGGGTCCCAGGGCGGCCGGGCGCACATCCACTCGGGCGCCGACGGGTCGGTCATCGAGAGCCTCTCGGGAGCGGCGAGCTCGAACGTCGGGTGCGCGGTCGGCGACGCGGGCGACGTCAACCTCGACGGCCGGCCGGACGTGCTCGTCGGATCCCCCTACGACGACACCGCGGGGGTCGACTCCGGTTCGGCGCACGTCATCACGCCGTTCTGCGGGGACGTCCAGTCGATCGGCGGCGCGTGCCCGGGGACCGGCGGTCTCGTGCCGAGCCTCGGCCTCCCCGGCTGCCTCGCGGCGGGCGGGTTCGTCACGCTCGAGTTCGACCAGATGCTCGGCGGCTCGACGGCGTTCCTGCTGTTCGGGACCGGACAGGACACCCTCCCGCTCGGCGGCGGCTGCCCGCTGGTGATCGGCCCCGTCCTGCCGTACGTCGAGACGCTCCCCGTGCCGCCGAGCGGTTCGATCCACATCCCGGCGCCGCTCCCGATCAACTTCCCGACCACGCTCTCGATGACCCTCCAGGCGATGGTCGCCGACCCGCAGGGCGCGGGCGGCTACTCCACGACGAACGGACTGCTCCTCACGATCCAGTGAGCGGCGGTCCGAGCGCTCGGACACGATCTCGATCTCCGCGCGACGGTCCGGGCCGGGTGGGGGTGACGTCGGGACCGGGAGGGCCGACCCGCCGTACCTCGTGCCGGACGACCCGATCGAGACCTGATCGCCATCCCACGGTGGCCCCGCGCCGTCGATCCCTCTACCTTCGCGCTCCGAACCGAAGGCCAGAGGGACGGCGGCTTCTTCCATGATCGAGAACATCCTGACGCTCGGGATGCTGGTGCTGCTCCAGGCGGTGCTCGGCTTCGACAACCTCCTCTACATCTCGCTCGAGTCGAAGCGCGCGCCGGAGGCCGAGCGGTCCAAGGTGCGGAAGCTCGGCATCGGGCTCGCGGTCGTCCTCCGGATCGCGCTGCTGTTCCTGCTGGTCGAGCTGATCGACGCCTTCCAGGAGCCGCTGTTCGGGATCGACACGGCGGCCGTCCACGGTTCGTTCAACCTCCACGCGCTGATCATCCTCCTGGGCGGCGTGTTCATCCTCTACACGGCGGTGAAGGAGGTGTTCCACATGATCACGCTCGAGGAAGACGACGTGGACGACCGGAAGCCCGCCTCGGTCGCGAAGATCGTCTTCTGGATCGTGTTGATGAACCTCGTCTTCTCGTTCGACTCGATCCTCAGCGCGATGGCGCTGACCGACGTCTTCTGGGTGATGGCGACGGCGATCGTGATCGGCGGTCTCCTGATGATCTGGCTCGCGGATCGCGTGTCGGCGTTCCTGCAGAAGAACCGGATGTACGAGGTGCTCGGGCTGTTCATCCTCCTCCTCGTCGGGGTGATGCTGCTCTCCGAGGGCGGGCACCTGGCGCACCTGTCGTTCTTCGGGCACGAGATCACGCCGATGACGAAGGCGACGTTCTACTTCGTCCTCGCGGTGCTCGTCCTGACCGACCTGGTGCAGGGGCGGTACCAGAAGAAGCTGCTGGCCCGGCGGGAGCTCCTCGCGCGGCGAGAGGCCGCGGGGGGATGAGGCGAGGCGTCAGGAGGAGGGGGCCGGCGCGGACCTCTCGGAGCGTGGCGACTCGGTTCGCCCGCGCTCCCGTCGCGGGTTCGGACGGGCCTTCAGCACGAACAGGGCGCCGGCGCCGGCGATGCCGGAGTAGACGAGACCGATGAGGAAGAGGAGGAGATCCGGCATCAGGAGGCCTCCGCGTCCGCCCGGTCCGAGGCGCCGGCGATCATGAATGCCCCGAGGGCGAGGATCGACGGGACCCAGAGCCCGACGAACAGGCCTTGCTCCTTGTCGACCAGGAACCAGAGCGTCACGGAGAGCAGGAGGGAGAGCGCGGCGGCCGCGCCGAACGCGAGCTTCGCCTTCTGGATCGGAAGCATGACCACCTCGCGTCGTCGAACGGGTGCGCGGGCCGGACCCGACCGGCGGTGGTCGAGCTCGTCGCGAACGAGAGGGGATACGGAGCCTCTCGACGACGCGATGCAGCGAGCGGTGATCCTCCTCACGCGGGACGTGTGAAGCCGCGGAGTCGTCGCGCGACGAGGAGCGCGGGGAGCGCGGCGAGCGCGAGCAACGCGAAGGTCCTTCCGTAGCCGACGGCCCCGACCAGGCTCCCCGCCGTCAGCGCCGCCCACGACTCGCAGAGGTTCGTGCCACCCATCCAGGCGCTGAACTGCGTCGCTGCGAACCGAGGCTCGGCGAGGTGCATGAACAGCGCGTACGACGCCGCGGTGAACGCGCCGATCGCGAGGTAGACCAGGGTCAGCGCCGCGAGCCAGGCGGCCGGCGCGGCGCCGGCGACGTCGAGGCCCGCGAGGACGAGGATCGCGGCGGTGAGGAGGACGAGCAGCGACGACGCGGCGCGCGCGCTCCCGCGGCGGTCGGCCCACGCGCCGCCGAGGAGCGCGCCGATCGCCATCGCCGCGAGCCGTGGGAGCTCGAACGCGCCCGCCTGCTCCTCGGTCGCGCCCGCGTCGATCAGCGCCGCGCCGGTCATCGCGCCGACCGCCTCGAACCCCGCGCCGGCGAGCGCGGCGAACGCGAGCCCCCACCACGTCCGCCGACTGGAGAGGAGCCGGACGACGACCCGGTGCGCCTCGCGGAGGCTCGGAGGCGCGGAGGGCGGCGCGGCCCCCGCGGGGACCGCGACGGCGAGGATCGTCGCGGCGAGGACCAGGACCAGCACCAGCGCGAGCGTCACCGGCGCGTCGTCCCCGAGCCGCACCGCGGCGACCAGCGCGCCGCCGCCGAAGAGGGCGCGCCCGAGGATCATCCCGAGCTGCATCGCGCCGTTCAGCCGCCCGCGCTCGTCGTCCGGCACCGTGGCGATCGCGAGGGCGTCGATCGCCACGTCCTGCGTCGCCGCCGCCGCGGCGTGGACGAGGAGGCACGCGACGACGAGGTCGAAGTCGGCGACGAGATCGAGCCAGGTCAACGGCACGAGCGTCGCCGCCATCACGACCTGCGCCGCGATCGCCCAGCCTCGGAACGAGAACCGATCGGTCCGGAGCGCGTCGACCGCCGGGGCCCAGAGGAACTTGAACGCCCACGGGAGCGCGATCAGCGCGAGGAATCTCCCGATCGCCTCGGTCGGGAGCTCGGCGGCGCGCATCCGCGTCGCGACGGCGACCCACAGGTATCCGATCGGCGCGCCCTCGGCGAAGTAGAGGGCTCCGAACAGTAGTCGGCGTCGACGGGCGGGGGACCACCGGAGGATCATCGAGGTCGAGTCGTAGGCGTCCGCGCGTCCCGGCGCGAGCGCGGAATCGTTCGCACCCCCGCGCGCACCTCCTCCCGCTCCCGCGCCGATCGCGCGAGCGCTCGCGCTTCGGGGCCGTTCGAGCCCGGGAACGTCGGTTGCGCGGAGCGCGGCCGGGTGCCGTCGATCCGCCGAGTCCCTCCGAGCCGGGAGCCCGTCATGTCGCGCTCACGTTCCTTCCTCGCCTCCGCCGCCGCGCTCTTCTCGGGGGCGCTCCTCCCCGCCGGGCTCCTCTTCGCGGGGGTCACCTCCGTCCCGACCGACGTCCAGATGCCCGGCACCCAGCCGGGGGAGGTGAGCGGGATCCAGGGGGTCGACAAGTGCGACAACTGCCACGGCGGCTACGACCCGCAGGTCGAGCCATACTTCACCTGGCAGGGGAGCGCGATGAGTCACGCGACGCGGGACCCGCTCTTCTGGGCGTCGGTCGCCGTGGCGGAGCAGGACTTCCCGGGCGCGGGCGACCTCTGCCTCCGCTGCCACACGCCGGACGGGTGGCTCGGCGGTCGATCGACCCCGACCGACGGCTCGACGCTCGTCTCCGGGGACGCGGACGGAGTCTCGTGCGACCTCTGTCACCGGCTGACGAACCCGGACCTGTCGGAGCACGCGGGGACGATGTTCCCGCCGTACCTCGCGAACGACGAGAGTCCGACCGACCCCGTGGGGTACCACGGCGGCGGGATGTTCGCGGTCTGGAACGGGAACTCGAAGCTCGGCCCGTACCTCGACGCGACGCCGAACCACCAGTTCATGCAGTCGAAGTTCCACCGCTCGTCGGAGCTGTGCGGGACGTGCCACGACGTCTCGAACCTGGTCGTCGGTGACCTCGCGCACGAC
>JAUIEL010000120.1 GCA_030428825.1 bacterium | reverse complement strand
CCCTCCGACCTCCGCCCGCGCCGGGCCGCGGCGAACACCCCGACCCTTGTCGACGTCCGCTGAGGGCACGGGCTCGGGCATAAGGAGGAGGGCGCTCGGCCGACGGGAGCGCGGGGTCAGTCGGCGCGGGGATGCGACTCGCGGTACGCGTCGGTCAGGCGCTTGACGTCGAGGTGCGTGTAGATCTGCGTCGTCGTGATCCGCTCGTGTCCGAGGAACTCCTGCACGAGGCGCAGGTTCGCGCCGCGGTTCAGCAGGTGCGTCGCGAACGAGTGCCGGATCGTGTGCGGCGACGCCTTCGGATCGAGGCCGGCCTTCGCGAGGTACTCCTTCAGCAGCCGTCGCACGCTCCGGTCGGTCAGCCGCCTCAACCCCTTCGGCCCGCGGCGATCGTTCAGGAAGATCGCGGTCTCGCGGCGGCCGGCCTCGGCGAGACGGCGGTCGCGGAGGGCGAGGTAGCGGTCGAGGGCGGCGACGGCCGCCTCGCCGAGGATGCAGAGCCGCTCCTTCTTCCCCTTGCCGCGCACGCGGAGCGAGCCGCCGGCGAGGTCGAGGTCCGCGACGTCCGCCCCGACCACCTCGGCGACGCGCGTCCCGGTCGAGTAGAGGAGCTCGAGCAGCGCGCGGTCTCGCACCGCGACGAAGTCGTCCCCCTCCGGGGTCTCGAGGAGCCGCTCGACCTCGTCCTCGTCGAGGAACCTCGGGAGCGGCCGGTCGCGCTTCGGGCGGCGGACGGCGACGGCCGGGTTCTCCTCGATCTCGTCCCGCTCGAGCAGCCAGCGGAAGAAGCTCCGGAGCGCGGAGAGCTTCCGCGCCATCGAGCTCTTCGCGCGCGCGCCGCCGCCGTCCTTCCCCTCGCGGTAGTGCCGGATCCACTCGCGGACCAGCAGCACGTCGACGGCGTCGGTCGTCCCCTGCCCGCGGGCGCGCGCGAACTCGATGAACTGCACGAGGTCGTTCGAGTACGCCCGGAGCGTGTGCGGGGACGCCGCCTTCAGCGACTTCAGGTGGGTGAGGAACTCCTCGAGCGACGCGTACAGGTCCGCCATGCCGGCCGAAGCTACCGCAACGCGCCGCCGTTCCGTCCCCTCCGCCGGGGCGCGCGCGTATGATCCGACCGTGCGCGTCCACGAGTTCCCGATCGACGGCCCCCTCGACCCCCTGCGCGCCCACCTCGCGCTGCGCGGGGCGGGTCCGGCGGTGCTGCTCGACGGCGTCGCCGACGCGGGACCCCTGGCGCGACGCGCGTTCGTGCTGTTCGACCCGGTCGACGTCCTCGCGATCGGTCCGGGGTCGGACGGGCGCGCGGGGGACGACCCGTTCGCGCGGCTCTTCCGGAGGCTCGACGCGTTCCGCGCCGCGACGGCGACGCCCGAGACGCGGGGGACGTTCCGCGCCGGGGCGGCCGGGCTGCTCGCGTACGACGCGGGGCGGCACCTCGAGCGGCTCCCCGCGACGGCCGCGGCGTCGACGCGGGTCCCGGACGCGTGGTTCGGGCTGTTCCAGCAGGGGCTCGAGATCGACGTCGCGACCGGGCGGGGGACCCTCTTCGTGGCGGAGACGCGCGAGCGCGACCGGTGCGGCGACGGCTACGTCGACGGCGTCGTCCGCCGGGCGCGCGCGGCGCTCGCGTCGCCGCCGCCGGTCCCCTCGCCGCCGGCGCCGGTCGCCGCGCTCGCCTCGAATTTCGACCGCGCCGCGTACCTCGACGCGGTCGCCTCCGTGCGGGCGTCGATCCTCGAGGGGGACGTCTACCAGGTGAACCTCTCGCAGCGGTTCGCGGCGCCCTACCCGGGGGACCCGGCCGCGCTCTACGGGCGGCTGCGCGCGCTGAACCCGGCGCCGTTCGCGGCGCTGGTCGAGACCGGCGACGCGGCGGTCCTCTCGTCGTCCCCCGAGCGGTTCCTGTCGGTCGACGACGGCCTGGTGGAGACCCGGCCGATCAAGGGGACGCGCCGCCGCACCGGCGATCCGGAACACGACGCGCGGGCCCGGGCCGACCTCGCGGCGGCCGAGAAGGACGCCGCCGAGCTGGCGATGATCGTCGACCTGCAGCGGAACGACCTCGGGCGCGTCGCGGCGTACGGGTCGGTCGAGGTCGTGGACCCGGGGGCGTTGGAGGAGTACGCGACCGTGCTCCACCGGGTCGCGATCGTCCGCGCGCGGCTCGCGGCCGGACGGACGACCGAGGACCTCCTCCGCGCGACGTTCCCCGGCGGGTCGATCACCGGGGCGCCGAAGATCGCGGCGATGGAGGTGATCGAGGCGCTCGAGAAGGTCCGGAGGGGGATCTTCACCGGGTCGATCGGTTGGATCGGCGTCGACGGGGACCTCGACCTGAACATCGCGATCCGGACGCTCGTGGTGGAGGGGGGCGAGGCGCATTTCCACGTCGGCGGCGGAATCGTCCTCGACTCCGATCCGGCCGAGGAGTACCAGGAGACGTTGACCAAGGGGCGCGCGCTCGCCGCGGCGCTCGGCGTGGAACTCCCCGAGGAGGCCCCGCGGGCGCGGCGAGCCCCCGGGTTGCTAGACTGATCCGCGTCCGCCGCACCCCCGCCACGCGCCCCCCGGACGCAGAAGCAGAGGAGTCGAGAGAGATGAAGCGTACGACCCTGGCCGGTCTCCTGGCCCTCCTGTGGATCCCCGTCGGCTTCGCGCAGGACAACGAGTCCGGCGCCGACCCGACCGAGCACCTGAAGACGATGACGACCGCGCTCAAGGCGTCGAAGACGAACGACGACGACGAGCGGCTCGAGGCGCAGAACCAGGTCGTCGGCGCGATCGATCTCCTCCTGCTCGACTTCCCGAACTACGCGGAGAAGGATCAGAAGAAGGTCGTCAAGGAGATCGGCAGGCTCTTCAAGTTCCGCGCCAAGGACGACGAGGACAGCCTCTACATCGCGGCGGCGGCGGCGCTCTCGGACATGCGGATCCCGCAGGCCGAGTCGGAGCTGAAGAGCGCGATGAAGGTGAAGAGCCTCGAGAAGCGCGTCGACGTGCAGGTGATGCTGATCGAGTGCCTCGCGAAGCACCGGAACGAGAAGGACATCGACCTGTTCGTGAAGCTCCTGAACGACGGCGAGCAGCGGATCTGCGTCGCGGCGACGAAGGCGCTCTCGGAGTACCGCGATTCCGACGAGGAGACGCGGAAGGAGATCGTCGAGGAGCTCGTCAAACAGTACGCCAACACGAACGGGCTGAACGTGCGCGAGAAGGGGAAGAACCCGGTCTGGCGCGATCGGCTCATGGCGATCGAGGTCCCGATGAACGATGCGCTCGCCGCGCTCACGCTCCAGTCGTTCCAGACCGCGCCCGAGTGGCAGAAGTGGTACAACGACAACAAGGGGAAGAAGTGGTGAGATGACGGCCTCCCGCCGCCTCCCCGCCGGTCTCGTCCTCTTCGCCCTCGCTCTCCTCCTCGGCCCCGCGGGGTGCGACGGACGGGGAGGCGCCCCCGCGCGGAGGACGCCGCGGGAGAAGGCGGCGCCGGCGGACGTCCGGCTGCTCGAGGGACGGCGGGGAGACGTGGTGGCGTGGCTCGCGCCGCTCGGTCTCGGCGAGGCGCCGCCGCAGTGGTACCGCGAACGGCTGGCCGAGCTCGCGCCGGAGTCGGCGGGACGATCGATCCTTCGACTCGCCGTCTTCCACGTCGGCGAGGACGACGCGGCGCCGCTCGTCCTCGACGCGCCGTCGGTCGAGGTCGAGACGGACGGTGGCCGCGCCGCGAACGTGCCGGTCGTCGGCGACGACGTGGCGCCGGCGGTCCGGGCGAGCGTCCTCGTGTCGCGCGCCCTCGGGACGTTCGCCGGGACGACGCTCGGTCCGGGCCGCATGATGGACGCGATCGTCGCGTTCGACGGACGGTTCGGCGTCGACGACGTGCGCCGGGCGCGCTTCGTCGCCGGCGCGATCGACGTCGAGCTCGTGCCGGAGTCGTTGCCGCTCTCCGAGCTCCGCCGGCTGCTCGAGGCCCCCGGACGCGAGGCGTTGGTGGCGCGGGTCGAGGACGCGGCGGCGGTCGACGAACGGTCGGACCCGACGCCGCCGGAGGACGGACGTTGACCCCCGACCCGGGGCGGTCCGACCGAGCGGACGACGCCGGGGACGCGCCGTCCCCGGGGGAGGAGCTCCTGGCGCCGGGAGGGGACGACGGGTCGGACGCGCTCCCCGAGCGGCTCTCCCGGCACTTCGACCTCCACGCCCGGCTCCTCCACGCCATGCACGCCTCGCACGAGCGTCTGGTGAAGGCGCTCGAACGCGGCGACCGGGCCGACGTGGTGGTGAAGTCGACCGACGCGCTGAACCGGACGTTCCGCCAGCTCCACGAGTCGCAGGCGACGCTCGCCCAGCAGCTCCTGCGCGAGCGCCGGCGCGGGCCGTGGCGCACGGCGGCCGCGGTCCTCCTCGCGGGCGGACTCCTCGTCGCCGGCGGCGTGGTCGTCCACCGCCGCACGATGCGTCCGCTCGGCGAGGAGATCGAGCGGCTCGCCTCGGCGCGGGAGGAGCGCGAACGGAGCGCCGCGGCGCTCGCGATCGAGCTGCGCGACAACGGCGCCCGCATCCTTGAGGCGGTCGACCAGGGGCTCGCCGCGAACCGGGTGCTGGCGAACGAGAACCGGGCGCGGGAGGTCGAGCTGGCGCGGCTTCGCGACCGGATGGCCGAGCTCGAGGAGCAGGCGGCCGCGGCGGCCACCGAGCGGGACGCGGCGCGCGACGCGACGGACGTCGGCGCCGAGGAGCTCGCCGCCTTGAAGCGGGAACTCGCCGAGACGCGCTCGAAGCTCGAGGAGGCGCGGACCGAGCTGATCGACCGGGACCTCGCGCGGACCGAACTCTCCGAGCTGCTCGAGGCGTCGGGCAAGGTCGCCCCCGAGCCGACGCCGCCGACGCCCGAGGAGCTCGCGACGCGGACGGCCGCGGAGAGACGCCTCGAGGAGGTGAACGCGTTCCTCGCCGACGCGGGGCTCGTCGGGATCCGCCTGCTCCGCGCGGAGGGGATCGTCGAGGGCCACCTCGACCGGGCGCTGTTCGAGATCCGGAACGACCAGGGGTACCCGATCGGCTTCCACGACGCCGCGCGGGCGCGGTTCCGGGTCGATCCGGAGACGGCCCGCGGCGCGATCGTGCTCCTCGGCGGCTCGACGGTCGTGCGGGGCGTCCGATCGCCGTTCCCCGGCGGCGAGCTCGTCCTCGACATCCCCGCCGTCCTCCCGGGTTCCGCCTCGTCCGGGACGATGGCCGAGGTGACCGAGGTCCGCCCGGCCGGCGCGCCGCCCGCGGTGACCGAGGTCTCCCCGCCGGCCGTCGCCCGCGAGCCGACCCCGACGCCTTCCCCGGCCGCGGCGCCGACCGGCGCGGCCGCGCCGACGATCGAGGCGCCGCTCCCGACCCCCGTCCCCTCGGCGGTCCCCTCGTCCTCGCCCGACGTCGTCGCCGTCCCGAGCGACGATCCGGGGATCGCGTCCGCGGCGTCCGAGCCGTTCTCCCCGCCCCGGTTCGAGCCCGGTCCGCTCCTCGCGGCGCTGAACGAGCGGCTCCGCGAGGACGGCGGCGGGCGGCTCGAGTTCGACCGGGTCCGCGGGATCGGGGCGGACGGCCTCGAGGACGTGATCGCGCACCACTACGGCCCGTCCGGCCAGCTCTCGAAGACCGTGGTGGCGCGCCGGTGCTCGGTCGAGCTCGACGCCCGCGACCGCGAGGTCGTCTTCCGGTTCGTGGACGGCCACCACGTCACCCGCGGCCGCGAGGTCCCGTTCTTCCGCGGCCGCGGCGCCGACGCCGGGAGCTGGACGTACCGCGTCCGAGGTGCGGACACCGCGCGCTGGCGGGAGCGGCTGGCGGCGGGAGGCTGGCGCCCGGAGGCGGGGGACTGACCCGACGGTCCCGAGGGGACGAAGGGGCGCGTCCGGTTCGAGGGCCCGGCGTCCTCGCGCGGAACGCCGGAGGACCTCGCGCGACTCGGCCCGCGATCCCACCGCCGTTCCGCCCGGTCCCCGGCCTCGCCGCCCCTCGTCTCGCTCCGTAGGATCGTCCCCATGGATCCCATCTCCCTCGTCGTCGGGGCGCTGATCGGCGCCGCCATCCTCGCGCTCTCGCTGGCCGCGTTCCGGGCCTCGCTCGTCCGCCGTCAGGAGTCGGTCCTCTCGGAGGCGCGCGCCAAGGCGGAGGCGATCGTCCGCGAGGCGGAGATCCGTTCGCGGGACGAGGAGCTGCGGCGGCGGGAGGAGGACGACCGGCGCGGGGCGCTCCGGACGGAGGAGGCGGAGCGGCGCGAGCGGCGGCTCGGCGAGCAGGAGGCGGCGTTCGATCGGCGGGCGGAGCGGCTCGACGAGCGCGAGCGCGACCTCGCGGGTCGGGCGCGCGCGGTAGAGGATGGCGAGTCGGACCTCGAGGCGGCGCGGATCGAGCTGGAGACGCTCCGGGCGCGGGCGCGGGACGAGCTGCTCGAGATCGCGGGCCTCTCGCGGGACGAGGCGGTCCGGCGGGCGACCGAGCGGATCGACGAGGAGCTCTCGACCGAGCGGGCGGAACGGGTGCGGCGCTCCGCCGAGCGGGCGGAGGAGGAGGCGGAGGAGCGCGCGCGGAAGGTCCTCTCGCGCGCCGTGCAGCGGCTCTCGGTCCCGTACACGCTCGAGTCGACGACCTCCGCGGTGACGCTGCCGAACGACGCCATGAAGGGGCGGCTGATCGGGCGTGAGGGGCGGAACATCCGGACGTTCGAGAAGATGACCGGCGTCGACCTGATCATCGACGACACGCCGGCGGTCGTCGTCGTCTCCTGCTTCGACGCGGTCCGGCGCGAGGTCGCGCGCCGGTCGCTCGAGGTGCTGGTCGAGGACGGCCGGGTCCACCCGGGACGGATCGAGGAGGTGGTGGCGCAGACGCGCCGGCAGATCGACGAGGACATCCGGCAGACCGCGCGGAAGGTCCTCCACGAGCTCGACGTGGCGCGTGTCGACCCGCGGATCGAGTTCTGCCTCGGCCGTCTGAAGTACCGGACCTCGTACGGCCAGAACCAGCTCGCGCACGCGGTCGAGGTCGCCTACCTCTCCGCCGCGATCGCCGGCGAGATGGGGGCGGACCCGCGGCTGGCGCGCCGGTGCGGGCTGTTCCACGACCTCGGGAAGGCGGTCGACCACGAGATGGAGGGGGGGCACGCCACGCTCGGCGCCGACCTCGCCCGCCGGTGCAACGAGCGGGCGGAGGTGGTGAACGCGATCGCCTCCCACCACGGAGACGTCCCGGCCGAGTCGATCCACGCGGTGATCGCCCAGGTCGCCGACGCGATCTCGGCCGCCCGCCCCGGGGCGCGTCGCGACACCATGGAGGAGTACATCGACCGGCTCGAGACGCTGGAGCGTATCGCGGCGTCGCACCCCGGTGTCGACAGCGCCTTCGCCGTCCAGGCCGGTCGCGAGGTCCGCGTCATCGTGGACGCCGCGAGCATCGACGACGCGCAGGCGGTCCTCCGCGCCCGCGAGATCGCGCGCCGCATCGAGAAGGAGCTGGTCTATCCTGGCGAGGTGCGGGTCACCGTCGTGCGCGAGACGCGCGTGACGGAGTACGCCCGCTGACCTCGAACCGAAAGGGCTCCGTGGACCTTCGCATCCTGACCGTCGGGGACGTCGTCGGCGCTCCCGGCCGCCGCGTCCTGAAGCAGCACCTGAAGGCGCTCCGCCGCGAGCGGGACGTCGACTTCGTGGTGGCGAACGCCGAGAACGTCACCAACGGCTCCGGGATCTCGATCAAGGACGCCGAGTCGCTGTTCCGGTCGGGCGTCGACTGCATCACGGGCGGGGACCACGTCTGGCGCAAGCCGGAGACCGTCGGGCTGATCGAGCGGGACGAGCGCGTGGTGCGGGCGGCGAACTTCCACGCGAGCGCGCCGGGGCGGGGGTCGACCGTCCTCGGCACCCCCCGCGGCACCGACGTCGCGGTCGTCCACGTCCTCGGCCGGGTCTTCATGCCGCCGATCGACTGCCCGTTCGAGGCGGCCGCCCGCGCCGTCGACCGCCTCCGCGGGAGGACCCGCGTGATCGTGGTCGACATGCACTGCGAGGCGACGTCCGAGAAGGTCGCGATGGGGCGCCACCTCGACGGGAAGGTCTCGGTCGTGTTCGGCACGCACACGCACGTCCCGACGGCCGACGTCCAGGTCCTCCCCGGCGGGACGGGGTACATCACCGACGTCGGCATGACCGGGCCGTACGACTCGATCCTCGGTCGGCGCACCGACCGGGTGCTGAAGCGGTTCACCACCGGCATGCCCTCGCGGTTCGACGTCGCGTCGGGGGACGCCCGGATCGGCGCGGCGCTCTTCACCGTCGACGCGATCACCGGGCGCTGCGTGGCGGCGGAGCGGATCGAGATCGCCGCCGGCGAGGAGGAGGAGGTCTCCGCGTGACCGACCTCGAGCGGTTCCTGGCCGACAGCCGGACCCGGGTCGAGGCGTGCCTCGACGAGCTCCTCCCTCCGGTCGACGCGGCGCCGGCCCGGCTGCACGAGGCGATGCGCTACGCGATGCTCGGCGGGGGGAAGCGCCTCCGCCCGGCGTGCGTGCTGCTCGGCGCCCGCGCGGTGGGGGGGGACGAGGCCCGCGCGCTCCCGGCCGCCTGCGCGCTGGAGCTGGTCCACACCTATTCGCTCGTCCATGACGACCTCCCGTGCATGGACGACGACGACCTCCGGCGCGGCCGGCCGACCGTGCACAAGGCGTACGACGACGCGACGGCGGTCCTGGTCGGGGACGCGCTCCTGACGCTGGCGTTCGAGGTCGTCGCGACGTCCGGGGAGCGGGCGGCCGAGGCGGTCCGGATCCTCGCCCGGGCGGCGGGTTCGGTCGGGATGGTCGGGGGGCAGGTCCTCGACCTCGAGGCGGAAGGGCGTCCGCTCGACGTCGACGGGGTCCTGGCGATCGACCGCTGGAAGACGGCGGCGTTGTTCGGGGCCTCGTTCGAGCTCGGCGGCCTCTCCGGCGGCGGCGACGGGGCGTCGCTGGAGGCGCTCCGAGGGGTCGGAGAGCGCCTCGGAGTGGTGTTCCAGGTCGTCGACGACCTCCTCGACCGGCGGGCGAGCGCCGAGGAGATGGGGAAGGCGACCGGGAAGGACCAGGCCCGGGGGAAGGCGACGCTGCCGTCGCTCCTGGGGGATCGGGCGGCCTGGGAGGACGCGGAGCGCCGAACGGCGGAGGTGGTGGATCTTTCCGGGGCTCTGCCGCAGGGTGAATTGATCCAAGAGCTTGCGCGAACTATGCTGCTTCGTTCGCACTGAACGCCGAACTTCGGTTGTCCAACATGTCCGACTCCATGAGCCTGCCCGCGGACGCCCCCTTCCCGCGCGGCGACGCCCGCTCGACCGACGCGGACGAGGCCTCGAACCCCGGAACGACCGCGCGCAAGGCCGGGCCGCTCCTCCCGGGGATCCGCTCGCACGCGGACCTCGTCGCGCTCGACCGCGACCGCCTCCCCGAACTCGCCGAGGAGATCCGACGGACCATGGCCGACACGGTCTGCACGACCGGCGGCCACCTCGGGTCGAACTTCGGCGTCGTCGAGCTGACGATCGCGCTGCACTCCGTCTTCGACTTCGCCGTCGACCGGCTCGTCATCGACGTCGGGCACCAGTGCTACCCGCACAAGCTGCTGACGGGGCGTCTGCCGCGCTTCCACTCGCTCCGCTCGAAGGACGGCGTCTCCGGCTACCCGCACCCCGACGAGTCGCCCGCCGACGTCATGCGGAGCGGTCACGCGGGGACGTCGATCTCGATGGGCCTCGGCATCGTCGCCGGCGACGCGCTGCTCGAGCGCGACCGGAAGGTCGTCTGCCTCATCGGCGACTCGAGCCTCGGCGCCGGCGTGGCGCTCGAGGGGCTGAACTACGCCGACCACCTCGGCAAGGACATCCTCGTCGTCCTGAACGACAACGAGATGTCGATCTCGAAGACGGTCGGGTCGCTCGCGTCGTACCTGAACCGCCTCCGCGCGGCGCCGATCTACACCGGCGCCAAGGAGCGGTTCCACGCGCTGCTCCGTTCGGTGCCGTTCGGCGAGCAGCTCGACAAGAACCTGGTCGACATGGTCGACGCCGTGAAGGCCGCGATCGCGCCGGGCCACCTCTTCGAGGAGCTCGGGTTCGGCTACTACGGGCCGGTCGACGGGCACGACATCGACGGGATGATCGAGGAGCTCGAGCGGCTGAAGAAGGTCGGCGGCGTGAAGCTCCTCCACGTCGTCACGAAGAAGGGGAAGGGGCTCGAGGCGACGGGGAAGGACACGCGGTTCCTCCACGCGCTCTCGCCGGGCGCCACGCTCCCGGGGTACAACTCGCCGGACGGGATGGCCTCGAAGGCCGAGGCGGACCAGCAGAAGGCGAAGCCGAGCAAGGTCAGCTTCACCAAGGCGTTCTCCAACGCGATGCTCCGGGCCGCCGAGCGCGATCCGCGCGTGGTGGCGATCACGGCGGCGATGCCGGACGGGACCGGCCTGTCCGAGTTCGCGGCGCGGTTCCCCGAGCGGTTCCACGACACCGGCATCACCGAGCAGCACGCCGTCGCGCTCGCCGGCGGCCTCTCGAAGGCCGGCGCCAAGCCGGTGGCGGCGATCTACTCGACCTTCCTCCAGCGCGGCTACGACCAGGTGTTCCACGAGGCGATCCTCCAGGACCTGCCGGTCGTGTTCGCGCTCGACCGGGGCGGCCTCGTCGGGCAGGACGGCCCGTCGCACAACGGCGTCTTCGACATCGCGTACCTCCGGACGTTCCCGGCCGCGGTCGTCTGCTCGCCGCGCGACGCGTCCGAGCTCGAGGCGATGCTGAACCTCGGGCTGGAGCAGGAGCACCCGTTCTTCATGCGGTACCCGCGCGGCACCTGCGCCGACCCCGAGCTGCCGGCCGCGCCGCTCGAGGTCGGGAAGGGCGAGCTCCTCCGGAAGGGGACCGACGCCACGCTGGTCGGCCTCGGACCGATGTCGTACCTCGCGATGCAGGCGGCCGACCGCCTCGCCGAGGAGGGGATCGACGTCGCGGTCGTCAACCCGCGGTTCGTCAAGCCGCTCGACGTCGACCTCCTGTCGAGCTGCGCCGCCGAGACCGGTCTCCTCGTCACGATCGAGGAGCATCAGGTGATGGGCGGCTTCGGCTCCGCCGTCCTCGAGGCGCTCGCGCTGCGCGGCGAGCACGCCGAGAAGGTCCTCCCGCTCGGGATCCCGGACCGCCTGATCGAGCACGCGGCGCGCCCCGAGTGCCTCGACGACGCCGGGCTCACCCTCGAGCACGTCGTGCGCGCGGTCCGAGAGCGGGTGCGTCGGTCGTGACGGAGGCGCGCGGTCCGCGCCGGACCCGCTGCTTCCTCGTCGGCGATCGGACGAACCCGCGGATCCGGCGGGCGATCGAGGAGCTCCGTCCGTGGCTCGAGGAGCGGGTCACGATCACCGGGACCAGCGACCTGAAGGACGGCCCGCTCCGCCCCGGCCGCGCCGACTTCGTGCTGATCCTCGGCGGCGACGGCGCGATCCTCCAGACCGGGGTCCGCCTCGCCGGACGCGCGGTCCCGTGCATCGGCATCCGCCTCGGCCACTTCGGGTTCCTCGCGGAGCTCGAGCCGTCGACCTGCCGGAACGACCTCGAGCGGATCTTCGCCGGGGAGGGGACGGTGAACGAGCGGTTCCTCCTCGACTGCGAGGTCCGGCGCTCGGGGAAGCGGCTGGCGCGCGGGCTCGCCCTGAACGACGCCGTCGTCCTCGCGCACACGCCGTCGCAGATGCTCGCGCTCGCGCTCGACGTCGACGGCGAGCCGGTCACGACGGTGCGCGGCGACGGGTTGATCCTCGCCACCCCGATCGGCTCGACCGCGCACTCGCTCGCCGCCGGCGGGCCGGTCGTCGAGCCGTCGTCGCGGTCGATCCTGGTGACGCCGCTCGCCCCGCACACCCTCTCCAGCCGGCCGCTCGTGCTCGACGCGCGCCGGCGCCTCACCGTCCACGTCCTGCCGCGGTACCGGCGGACGGTCAAGCTCGTCCTCGACGGCCAACGGGCCGTCCCCCTCAAGCCGCGCGACCGCGTGGAGGTCCGCCGGTCGACGAAGACGGTCCGGTTCCTGTCGATCGTCGACCGCTCGTTCTTCCGGACGCTGCGGGAGAAGTTCCGGTGGGGCGGTTCGACGGCGGAGGACGGCGAGAGTCGCGGCTCGTGATCGACGTCCCGTGCGTCACCGCCGGCCTCGAGGGGACGGGCGGAACGGTCCGCGCCGCGCCGGAGGACTTCCGGGTCGACGAGGTGCCGGCGTACCCGCCGAGCGGCGACGGAGAGCACGTCCTCGTCCGGATCCGGAAGCGGGGGGTGTCGACCCTGGAGGCGGCGGGGCGGATCGCGCGGGCGCTCGACATCGATCGGCGTCGGATCGGCCACGCCGGCCTGAAGGACGCCCGCGCGGTGACGACGCAGCACCTCTCGATCGAGCGCGTCGATCCGGCGCGGGTGCTCGCCCTTCGCCTCGACGACGTCGAGGTCCTCGAGGCGGAGCGGCACCGGAACAAGCTGAAGCGCGGACACCTGCACGGGAACCGATTCCGGATCGTCGTGCGCGACGTCGTCGACGGCGCGGTCGCGCGCGCGGAGGCGATCCTGGAGGTCCTCGGCCGGCGGGGGCTGCCGAACGGATTCGGGCCGCAGCGGTTCGGGAACG
>JAUIEL010000119.1 GCA_030428825.1 bacterium | reverse complement strand
CCCCGTAACCCGGCGTTGAAACGCCGGGCTATTTCCGGGCGTCCCGCTGGGACTCTCCGCGACGAACGGAGTGAAGATCCCGATCACGCCGTAAGCAGGAGGGAAGGAGAGGAAGGATTGGAAGGACTGGAACGAGAGAGCGCTGACGCGGAGCACGAAGTCCGAGCCCGAACCCGTGCTCCTCGAGCCGCCCCGCCCCGGCGACCTCGCCGCCCCTTCCCCCCACGCGCCCCGCTCCCGCTCCGCGCGAGCGCCCTCTCCTTCCTCTCGTTCCTTCCTTCTCTCAGTCGATCGTGAAGTCCATCGCGTTCGTGTTCGCGAACCCCTGCGTCGTCAGCGGGTCCGACACGAACGCCTGGGCGGCGAACGTCCCCGAGCCGTGGTCGGGGTCGATCACCTCGTCGAACGTCGTCTCGCCGGCGGCGTCGAGGACGAAGACGAGGACCGGCTTCAGCAGCGGGGAGACCCGCAGGAAGCAGCCGTTCTCCATCGGGATCTCGGCCGGTCCGGCGCCGAACAGGACGACGCCGAACTCGCCGGGGATCCCGCCGGCGACGGTCATGAGGACGCGGTTCGCCTGCTCGGGGCACCCCTCGACGGTGAGCGCCGGGACCTTCCCCGACGCGCCGGGGCACCCGTCGCCGAACCCCTCGGCGAGGCCGTCGCAGCCGGCGAAGACGCGGACCGTCCCGGTGTCGATCGCGACCCCGTCCTCGAACGGCGCCCCGACCACCTGATCGGCGAACCCGTCCCCGTCGACGTCGCCCGCGCCGCTCACCGCCTGCCCGAACCCGTCCGCCGGCCCCGAGCCGGAGAGCATGTGGAGCAGGTTCCCGTCGAGGCCGGAGTAGACGCCGGCGGTGCCGAGGCCGTTCGCCAGCGGCGCGCCGACCACGACGTCCGCGTGCCCGTCGTCGTTCGCGTCGCCGGCGTCGCTCACGGAGAACCCGAACTGGTCGAAGAAGTTCGCGCCGCTCCACTCCCGGACGACCGCCCCCGTCGCGCCGGAGAAGACCCGCACCTTCCCCGTCCCGAGGGCGAACGGCGCGCCGACCACGACGTCCGCCACGCCGTCGGCGTCGACGTCCCCCGCGCCGCTGACCGAGGTGCCGAACTCGTCGAAGAAGTCGTCGCCGGCGAAGACGTACAGCTCGGCCCCGTCCGCGCCGGAGTAGACCCGCGCGCTCCCGGTCAGCGCGAGCACCGGCGCGTCGAGCCGGGCGCCGACCACGAGGTCCGCCTTCCCGTCGAGGTTCACGTCCCCCGCCGCGCCGACCGCGCCGCCGAGCTGGTCCCCGGCCGAGTCGCCGAAGAACGTCAGCAGCGGGTCGCCGGTCGCGCCCGAGTAGACGACCGCGCGGCCCGACTCGATCCCGTTCGGGGTCGCCCCCGGCCCGCCGACGATCACGTCGGGGACACCGTCCTGGTCGACGTCGCCGGCCGCGTGCACCGCCGCTCCGAACCGCTCGAGCTCCTCGTCCCCGTGGAAGGAGCGGATCAGCGCCCCGTCGAGGCCGGAGTGGAGGAACGCCGCGCCGGTGACCTGTCCGGTCCCGGAGACCGCGGCCGGCGCGCCGATCAGGACGTCCGGACGCCCGTCGAGATCGACGTCGCCGACGCCGGCGACCGCCTGTCCGAACAGCCCGAGATCGTCCGCTCCGAACCACTCCCGGATCGGCGTCCCGTCGGCGCCGGACAGGACGACGGCCCGCCCCTCGGGGGCGAGATCTCCGTCCGCCTGCGCTCCGGGGGCGCCGACCAGCACGTCGGGAACGCCGTCCCCGTCGACGTCGCCGAGATCCGAGACGCAGAACCCGGCGAGCTCGAGCGGATCGTCGCCGGAGAAGACGTGGATCACCTTCTGCGCGCAGAGCGGCGGCGCGGCGACGGACACCAGGACCCACGACAGCAGCGCGCGCGGCGCGCGAGACGAAATCGACATGCCCTCGTCCTCCTTCTTCGTTCGCGACCGCCGCGAGGGTGGGGCGCGGCCGCGTGGGACGGGCAGATCGATGCAGCCCTTGGACGATTCCAGGAGTTGGAGGGTTCCGTCGCGGTGAGAAGAAACGTGACGGGAGGAGCGGCGCGGGTCGTCGCGTCAGTCGGCGACCTCGAGATCGAGCACGTGGACCTCGCCGTCGACGACGTCGATCGACGGAGCGGCCTCCTGGCCCTCCCGCCGCGTTTCCTCGAGTCGGAAGAACTCGTCGACGACCTCGTCCCGGTACCGGGGAGGAGGTGCGACCTCGACCGTGTACCGACCGATCGGGAGGTGATCGATGCGATACCGCCCCGCTTCGTCGCTGACCGCCTCGCCGCGGGCGCCGTCCTGCGACTCCGCGGTCACGACGCGCGACGGAAGCGGTACGCCTCCGGCGCCGGACAGACGCCCTTCGATGGCCGCGCCGCCCGTCAACCGGACCTCGAGCCTCTCCGGTTCGACCTCGCGAGCCGTCGGCGACACGCCGTCGACGCGCACCGGTGCGTATCCCTCCGCTCGGACGACCACGGCGACCGGCGCGTCCGGAAGCGAACCGAACCGCACCTCTCCCGCGCCGTCGCACGCGGCGCGCTCCCACGGACGACCGAGGCCCGAGGTCGGACCGCTCGAGACGGGACGGGCCCGCACCCGCGTCTCGGCCGGCGTCTCGAGCCCCCGCCGGACACCGTCGCCGCGTTCGTCGAGCGCATGCACCGTCACCAGCGCCCCGGGGACCGCCGCGCCCGTCCTGCCGTCGCGCACCTCGACGTCCAGTCGCCGCCCGCGCCGCATCCGCACGACGACCCCGTCCGTCACCTCCCCCACCTCGTGGTGGAACGCGGCCGACCGCGACGGCGCATACCCCGGCGCCCGCCCCTCGATCCGGAAGCTCGCCCGGCCGTACTCCAGCCGGATTCGGAACGAACCGTCGGCCCCGAGCTCCGCCGGCCCGACGGCCGCGAGCCACTCGTGGGGTCGGTCGGGGCCCCGAAACCGAGGTCGGATGAAAGCCTCCGCGGCCGACAGCACGACCGGCTCGCCGGTCGACGCGTCGACGGCCCGACCCCGGATCTCCCCCACTCCGCGAAGGACGAACCGGAACGGCCCGACGCCGGATCGGATCCCCTCCTTCCGGAGCGAGAAGTAGCCGGCCCGGTCGACCGTGATCGTCACCGGAGCGGCCCCGAACACGTCGAGATGGAACGACCCGTCGTCGGCCGACTCGGCGACGCCGGATCGATCGGCCCGAATCGTCGCGTCGGAGATCGGCTCGCCGTCCGCGTCGGTCACCCGACCATGGATCGTCGACGCGGGCGCCAGCCGGACGTCGAGTTCGATCCGATCCCCGACCCCGAGGTCGACCTCGATGGTCTCCCGCTGCGCGTGGCCCGGCGCGAAGGCGACGACCGGATACCGCCCGGGGAGGAGAGCGCCCGTGTCGAAGTGACCGCCGACGTCGGTCCGCAGGAGTCGCTCCAGCGAGGGAAAGCCGACGCGAACCCGCGCTCCCTCGAGAGGCTCGCCGGCGTCCGTGCGTACGGTTCCTCGGATCGTCCCGCCCGGGAAGAGCGGGAGTTCCGGCACTGGCGTGACGCGGCCGTCGAACACCTCGATCCCGGACCGCTCTCCACACGCGCCGTCCTCGGTCCGGGCGCGGACGCGGACGACCGCACCTGCGGGCAGACCGACGGCGCGCCACGAGCCGTCCGCTCCGGTGCGCGTGACGGCCATCGAGACGAGACGCTCGTCCGAAGGAGCCGCGACACGGACGACCGCCCCCGCCGCCGGGCGCCCGTCGAGACCGAGCACACGTCCCCGCAGTCCGGTCTCGATCGCCGCCGCGGACACGCCGGCCGGGAGCGGCGCCCTCTCGTCGAGTCCCGCGACCGCCGCCCGACGCGGCGCCACGACCCTCACCCCCGTCGACTCCCTCGGCGCATCCGACGGCGCGGCCGCCGCGGCCTCTCCTCGCTCCACGCGAGGTTCTTCGCGCGGGCCGTGCGCCCGGATTCCGAACCACCCCCCGATCAGCACCACCGCCGTCGCCGCGATCCCGGCGACGAGACCGGCCGCGGGCACCGACGCCCGGCCGCCGGCCGACGCCGCGGACGCACCTCCCTCCGCGAGCACCGCGACCGACGCCAGCCAACGCGACCGATCGCCGCCGTGGTCGCGATCGAGGAGGCGACGCAGACGCTCCAGCCCACGGCGAAGGCGGGTCTCGACCGTGCGCACCGGGACTCCGGTCCGTCGGGAGATCTCGCGGGGCGGGAGGTCCTCGTGGAACCGGAGCAGGATCGTCGTGCGGTACGGCTCGTCCAAGGCGAGCACCGCCCTCGCCACCGTCCGCTGCGTCTCGACGCGCTCGACCAGCTCCGCCGAGGATGGAACCTCCTCCGGCCGGGCGGCCACGCGCTCGCGCCGCTCCCGACGGGTCCGCTCGCGATGTTCCTGCCGGACGACGTTCGTCGCGACCCGCCGCAGCCACGCCCGGATCGACCGCGGCCGCTCCGGGAGGCCGTCGAGCGCCGCGACCCGGGTCCGCTGCACCACCTCCTCGACGCGGTCCGGATCGTCGGTGAGCCGGGCCGCGACGGCGCGCAGCCAGTCGGTCTCGCGCATCAGGAGTTCGAGAGATCGCGGGGCGGGGTCGGTCATCGGTCTCCCCTCGGGAAGAAGACCGCCGGTCGAGACGGTCGAGCGTCGTTTCCCCCTCGACGGCGCCGAACCCGATTCCCCGTCGAGAGAAATCGGGTTCGGCCCGTCGGGGAGCGGCCCGACGCTCCCGAGGCCGCCGGGCGCCCGCGGACCGACCCTACCGGACGCGGACGAGCTTCAGGAGCCCGACGAACGGAGGCTCGATCGAGGTCGGGCCGAGGGAGGAGCTCGTCTTCGGCGTGCTCGGTTGGCCCGTGACGAAGTGGTGGTAGTGGAACTTGTGCGTCCCGACCCCAGTCGCGAAGCCGGCTCCGTTCACCGGGGGGATGTACTCCGCGGGAGCCGTCGTCCCCGCGTGGGTGTGCGGCATCGGGTGATCGTGCGACAGGTCGACCGTCGCGCTCCCGCCGGTCGTCCCGATCGCCGCCTCGCTCGTCACGCCCTTGACGAACCGGTCGGTCAGGTCGGGCGTCGCCCTCCCGAGGAACGGCGAGAGCGGGTCGGTGACCGGCTGCCCGTCGCAGATCGCGAACCCGTCGGGGAGCGGGACGGCGGGGTCGAACCGCCACCAGTCGAGGACGACCCCGAGCGGCACGAGGTCGAGCGCCGGCTCCTTGTTCCGCGGCGGCGCGAAGATCGCCTGCCCCGCCTTCCCGAGGACCGCCTGCGCGCCGTCGACGCGGACGGCGGGATCGGGGACGATCCGGAACTGCAGCGTCGTCGCCGCGGCGGCGACCCGGTGCGAGACGACGAGCCGGCGGTACGTCCCGGAGACGACCTTCCCGGAGACCTGCGTCGAGCCGACGCCGTCGAACACCTCGATCGTCGGCTGCCCGAGGGGGAACGGCGTCGAGAGGTCGACCGCGAACGTCACCCACTCGCCGCAGTACTCGCGGTGGTTCGGCAGCGTCTGCGCGACGAAGCCGCCGGGCATCAGCGACGTCACCTCCATCGCGAACTCGCCCGACGACCCCTCCGCGCAGTCCGCGGCGATCCGCTTGAACAGCAGGCTCGTCTGCGAGAAGAGGCCCGTCGGGTCTCCGAGCGGATACCAGAGCTCGGGCGGGATCGACGGGTTCGCCGTCCCGAGCGTCCACGACTCGAACCCTCCGTTCCCGAGGAGGTTCTCGTGGTACGGATGGACCTTCGCGACGCCCTGGAGCTGCGCCGACGCCGCTCCGCCCAGCGCGACCATCGCGGTCAGCGCGGCCAGCGCCTTCCCCGATCCGCCGACCCTCCCGCGCCACATCCTCCGCGTCGTCCGCACCGTTCTCGTCGCATCCATCGGTCGCTCCCTCCGTCTTCCGTCCTCGTTCGGTCCGACGCGGGCGGACGGTCGAGAACGACCGCCTCGAGCACCCGCGCGACGGGAGGAAGGTTCGTCCGCGATGCGGTGCGTCACGTCGTTTTCGGGGGCGAGCGGGGGAAAGGCGGCGGCGAGGGAGCGATCCCGCGCCGCACGCGCACGAGCCTGCCGCGCGAGGGACGCCCTCAGTCGCAGTCCCGCAGACAGGCCAGCAGGTCGGCCGCGACGCCGGCGAGGCAGACCGGGTTCCCGCCGCACGCGGCGCCGGCGGCGAGCGCCTTCACGGTGCACTTCACCTTGCACCAGTCGATGCCGAGCCAGGCGGCGGCCGGGCCGGCGACCATCCCCTGCTTCAGCGACGGGATCATCCCCGACTGCTCCATCAGGGCCTTCAGGATCTCCTTCTCCTCGGAGCTGTAGCTGTCGAGATCGGGGACGTTCATCGTTCGTTCTCCTCTTGTTCCTACGGGTCGTCGAGCCGGACACCTCGCCCGGCGATCGGCGAAACGACGCCGCCGAGAACGGCCCGCCGGAATTCCGGGCGCGACGCGCGAGGAAGGTGAGGGCGCGGGACGGCCGGCGCGAAGGCGGCCGGATCAGCCGTCGTCGTGCGCGGCGAGGAGCCCGGCCAGGCGCTCCCGCACGGAAGGCCACTCGTCGCGGAGGACGGAGAAGACCGACCAGTCGATCGGCGTGCCGTCGGGGAGGACGTACCGGTGGCGGAGCGTCCCCTCCTCCACCGCGCCGAGACGGCGGACCGCGGCCCGCGACCGCGCGTTCCGGGTGTCGACCAGGAACTCGACCCGGACGCACCGCAGGACCTCGAACGCGTGCGCGAACAGGAGGAGCTTCGCCTCGGTGTTGAACGCCCGCCGGTGGTACGGACGTCCGAGCCAGGTCCAACCGATCTCCGCGCGCCGGTGCTCCCGGTCGATCTCGGCCAGCCGCGTGCTGCCGATCGCCTTCCCCGTGGAACGGTCGATGGTCGCGAACGGAATCGCGTCCCCGGTCCGCCGCCGCTCGATCGCGGTGTCGATGTAGTCGCGCAGGTCCGCCGGCGTGTCGATCTGCGTCGGCGTGAACCACCAGAGGTCCGGATCGAATGCGACCTCGGCGAGGTCCGCCGCGTGCCGATGCTCGAGCGGCTCGAGCCGCACGTGGCGCCCTTCGAGCACGGCGTCGCGAGCGCCGTCACCGCGCGGCGCGGCCTCTCGTTCGTCCCCGCTCGACGACTTCGACATCTCGCTCGCCTCCTTCGATCGGGCCGCCGGATCCTCCCGGACGGTCGACCGGTTCGGCAGGATACGGGGCGGCGAGGCGACGAGGGGGAACCCCGTGCGTCCGCCCGTCGTTTCCGGGGATGTCGACGACGCGGTCGAGAGCGCCGACGACCTGATGGACCTGCGGCGCGTCCTCGGCGTCGAGCGGATCGCGCTCTGGGGGATCAGCTACGGCACCCACCTCGCGTTCGCGACGCTCCGTCGGCACGGCGAGCACGTCTCCCGCGCGATCCTCGCGGGCGTCGAGGGGCCGGACCACACCGTCAAGCTCCCGAGCGCCGACCAGCGACTGCTGGAGGAAATCGCGCGGCGCGTGAACGACGACCCGTTCGCGGCCGAGGAGTTCCCCGACCTGCTCGGCTCGATCGAGACGCTCCTCGCGCGCCTCGAGGCGGAGCCGGCGCGGGTCGAGCTCCTCCACCCGCAGCTCGGCCCGACGGAGGTCGTCGTCTGCAAGCTCGACGCGCAGCGGGCGATCGCCGCCTCGCTCCGGGGACCGTCGCGGTTCGCGCGCCTGCCGCTCGCCGTGAAGCGGGCGCTCGACGGCGACCTCGACGACCTCGCGGGGCAGATCCCCCCGATGCGGCGGCTGCGGCTCGACGCGATGAGCGCGGCGACCGACTCCGCCTCCGGGATCTCGCCGGACCGGCTCGCGCGGTTCGAGCGGGAGCGGGCCGGCACGCTCCTCGAGGGGGCGATCAACTTCCCGTTCTTCGCGGTCCGCGAGGGGCTCGGCGTCGAGGACCTTGGCGACGCGTTCCGCGGCCCGCTCGAGAGCGACGTCCCGACGCTCTTCATCAGCGGCACGCTCGACGGCCGCACGCCGCCGGAGAACGCCGAGGAGATCCGATCGGGGTTCCGAAACGGCGTCCACCTCGTGCTGGACGGCGCCGGCCACGGCGACCCGCTCTTCCTCTCGAGCCCCGCGATCCTCGAGACGATGCTCGCCTTCCTCCGCGGCGAGCCGGTCGCGGACCGGACGATCGAGCTCCCCGTCGTCGACTTCGCGATCGAGTGACCGGAGGCGGGGGAGGCCATCCGCCCTGAGAATCGGACGCCTCAGCCGACCCGACGGATCGGCTTCACGCGGCGTCGGGGACGGCTCTTCACGAGGTCGTGAGCGGCCTGAAGGCTCAGCCAGAACTCGGGAGTCGTGCCGAACGCACCCGCCAGAAGCCACGCCGTCTCCGGAGACACGGCGCGTCGTCCTCGCACGATTCCGTTGATCCGCTGGAGCGGTACTCCCAGATGCTCCGCCAAAGCGAGCTGGGTCATCCCGAGAGGCTCGAGGAACTCCTCGAGCAGGATCTCTCCGGGGTGGGTCGGCGTTCGATGGCGAGGGATCATGGCGGCGGGTACTCCTTCAATGGTAATCGACGATAGCGACGTCCTCGGCGTCCGTACCGGCCCACCGGAACACGACCCTCCATTGGTCGTTCACCCGGATGCTGTGGCGTCCTTCGAGGTCTCCCCGCAGCGCCTCGAGCCGATTGCCCGGCGGAGACGTCAGGTCTCTCAGCGTTCGGGCCGCGTTGATCATGTCGAGTCTTCGGAGCATGACCCTCCGCACATCGGCGGGGATGCGCCGCGACCGGCCGCTCGAACGACCGTGAAACAAGTCTTCCGTGGCCGCGTCCCCGAACGACAGGATCATCGTGGAACGATAGCAGTTGCACACCAAGCGTTCAAGCGACCATCTTGCGAAGTCGCCTTCACCAAGCCACGACCCCTTCCGGATCCTCGAGACGAGGCTCGCCTTCCTCCGCGGCGAGCCGGTCGCGGACCGGACGATCGAGCTCCCCGTCGTCGACTTCGCGATCGAGTGACGAGCCGCGGGGGCGCGAGGAGCGTCACTCCAGGCCGAGCCCCTTTCGCGCCCGCCGCTCGCGCGTCTCCGGCCTCTTCGCCGCGGCGACGTGCTCCCGGAGCAGGCGCTGCCGCGACGGGGTCATCCGATCCCAGCGCTCCCTCGCGACGCGGCTCGACGCGAGCAAGTGTTCGAGCTCCGCCGGCGGCGCCTCGGACGCGCGGCGCAGGACGAGCGCGACGCGATCGCCGACGTCGACGCCCGCCTTCGCGCAGAGCGGCGCCGGCAGGTCGAGGAACCAACGATCGTTCCAGCGCTTCAGACTCCGCCGCCCGAGCGGCACGCCGGCGAGCGTCCCCTCGACCGTCGTCGTCCCGTCCAGCCTCCACGCCGCGACGGCGCGCGCCGGGACCACGACGTACCGCGGCAGCGACGCCTCCTTCCGCTCGACGACCGCCCGGAGTTCGACGTCGCTCATTCGACGGGGCGAGGCGGCGATCGGTGGCGTCGATTCACGGCTCTGCCTCGGGCGCCGATCACTCGGTCGCGTTCGTCCGGGAGAAGTAGCTCGTCATCAGGTTCCGATAGTTCGGGATGTGCGCGGAGAGGAGGCTCCCGAGCCCCTCGATGTCGTTGCGCCAGTCGCGATGGAGCTCGCACGCCACGCTGAACCAGTTCACGATCTGTGCGCCCGCGTGCGCCATCCGCGTGATCGCCGCGTCGCGCACCGTCCGGTCGAACGTCCCGGACGCGTCGACGACGACGAAGACGTCGTACCCCTCCTCGAGGGCGGAGAGCGTCGGGAAGGCGACGCAGACGTCCGTGACCACGCCCGCGATGACCAGCTGTCGGCGGCCCGTCGCCTTCACCGCCGCCACGAACTCCTCGTTGTCCCAGGCGTTGATCTGCCCGGGACGCGCGAAGTACGGAGCCTCCGGGAAGAGTTCCTTCAGCTCGGGCACGATCGGTCCGTTCGGCCCGGTCTCGAAGCTCGTGGTCAGGATCGTCGGCAGGTCGAAGAACTTCGCGACCGAGGCGAGCGCCAGGACGTTGTTCTTGAACTCCGACGGCGTGTGGTCCTGCACGAGGGAGATCAGCCCGGCCTGGTGATCGACGAGCAGGACCGCCGCGTCGTCCTTGGAGAGCCGTCGATAGGTGAACGTGTCGGACATGGTCGATCTCCTGGCGCGGGAGCGTTCGCTCCGGGACGGAGGCGGCAGGACGCGGCGGATCGCGCGCGCGATCGATCGCCGAGATCCCGTGCGACCCCCGAGATCCTAGAGGTCGGCCGTCGATCGGCGGAGCGGGTTCGGTCCGGTCCCGGGGCGGCGACCGCCCGCGCTCATCGCTCGGCCGAACGCGCCTTCCGGAGCTGCTCCTCCGCCTCGTCCCCCCTCCACCACGGGACGAACCGGGCGGCGAGCATCATGGAGACGAGGGCCACGGGGACGGCCCACGTCAGCGCCTCGATGCCGTCGATCGCCCGGACGGCGAGCGACGCGAACGCGGCGCCGATCAGCAGGCCCACGAGGAAGACCCGGGTCAGCAGGGACTTTGGCACCACCACCCAGTCCTCGCGCAGCGGCTCGGGGAGCGCGCGCCGGAGCTGTTCGAGGTCGCGGTCGAGGGTCGCGTCATCCGTCATGGTCGACATCCTTCGGGCGGCTCGGCCACGCCGCCCCTGCTCCAGCTTACGACGGGCTCCGCGCCGCGTGGGCGAGAGTCTTCGAGGAGGTCGGCGGCGCGCCGTCCTCTCTGTCGTCCGCGTGCCGACTTGATCGATTCGCCGACGGCGCATAGCGTGACGCGGAGAAAGGGGATTCTCAATGAACGTACTTTGCAGTCTTCTCTCCGTCTCTCTCGTGGCGACGATCGCCCTCGAGAACGGCCCACCCGTCATCTCCAATCACTCGTTGACCGAGAACAGCGCCGTCAGCTCGACCGACATGTCGAGCGGACTGATCGATCTACCGGCGGAAGGCCAGGGACAGGACTCCGCGGCCGAACTCTCCGGTCAGATCACGAACCGCTCCAAGACGGTGAAGGTCCGGGACATCAAGCTCTGGTTCGAGGGCCCGAACGGCAAGCTCACCACATCGGCGGGCGGCGCACCGGCCACCGGGTTGAAGGTCGGCAACGCACAATCACCCGGAGGTCTGAAGAACGCGCCGCTCGCGGGTTCGAGCGGAGGCGTCGCGACGTTCAACATGCCGGGTCAGGACTCGATCGAGCCGGGGAGCTCGATCGACTACGAAGCGCAGATCGGCGCGTTCACCGAGCCGAACAACTACAAGATCAAGATGGCGTTCTCGTCGATGAAGGCCGACAAACACTACGAGATCGGAGGGGAGGGCTCGTTCGACCGGCGAATCGACGAACGGCTGTTCGACGGACACGCGCCCTCGATCCGAAGCGGAGTGGTGTTCGGCGTCGTGAACGAGGACGGCGTGTCCCCCATCGAGGGCGTGACCGTCGAGCTGATCTCCAACGATCCGAACGTGGAACTCCTCGGGGGAGACGTCCTCGACGCGACCGGAGCGTCCCTTCCGAGCGCCGCGGTCTCGATCCTCCCGGACGGCGTCACGGCGTCGGTCTCCGGTCTCGATCTCGAGAATCCGGAGGGCGTCTCGATCTGGCTCGACCTGACGCAGCCGTATCAGCAATCGACCGTGTTCCGCGTGCGCGCACGCTATCCGTAGTCGCCGGGTCGGACCCGTCTCGAGACGCGAGACCGACGCGCGAGAGCCTCGAATCACCGACCTGCCGTCCGTGAAGAGGGAGAGAGAAGGAAATCGTCGAGCGTCCAAGCTGAACTGGAGTTCCCCCGCCGGTGACGTCAGTTTCGCCTGGGTCGTCCGCAGCGCGGAGTTCGTCGCGAACGAGGACTGACGCCCGACGGTTCGACCCTCACTTCGCGCTCTCGAGCCCGCTCCTGGGCCCCGGGCGCGCGACGCGAACGGCTCCATCGGCGGAGTGCTCCGGTGGAGCCGTTCGTTTCCGATCCCGTCACGCCACGTCACGTGTTCTCGATCGCTCCGACCCGCGCCGCCCCGACCTCCGCCAGCGCGTCCTCCAGCACCTCGACCGCGCGCAGGAGCTCCGCGACCTCGATCCGCTCCTCCGGGGTGTGGTCGAGCGTCGAGTCGCCGGGGCCGTACGCCGCGATCGGGCAGCGCCAGGCCGGGCCGAGGACGTTCAGGTCGGAGGTCCCGGTCTTCCGCTTGAAGCGCGGGGTCGCGCCGCGCTTCCGCCACGCGCGGGTGAAGGCGCGCGCCCACGGGCTCGACCGGCCGTCCGCCCACGCCGGCTCCTCGCCGTACCGGACCAGCGCGACCTCCTCGTCGAACGACCGCAGCGCCCGCTCGAGCGCGTCGACGTCGAACGCCGGCGGCAGGCGGAAGCCGCACGTCAGCCGCGCCTCGTCGTACAGGCCGTCCGACGACGTCGCGATCGACCGCAGGCTCGGCATCAGGCGGTCGAACAGCGGGTCGACCCCCTCGTTGAACGCGTCCGCGTGCCGCTCGACGTGGCCCCACCACCGGCACGCCCGCTCGGCGACGCTCCCGACTGGCCCCGCGCTGTGCCCGCCCGGCTGGCGGAGCGTCGCGTCGAACAGGACGCGCCCCTTGTAGCCGAGCGTCAGCGCGTCGGCGCCGCTCGGTTCGCCGATCAGGCAGAGCTCCGGCGCGAGGCCCG
>JAUIEL010000872.1 GCA_030428825.1 bacterium | reverse complement strand
CCTCCGAGAGCCGTTTCGCCGCCCGCCCGGTCGGCGCCGCCAGGCTCACGTCGGCGCCGCGCGCCAGGACCTCCTCCACGAGGAGCCGCACGATCGTCGTCTTCCCGACGCCGGGACCGCCGGTCACCACCGCCACCCGATGCGTGAGGGCCGCCGCGACCGCCTCCTCCTGTTCGGGGGCGAGCTCGAGCCCGGTCCCGGCCGCGCGCCAACGGACCTTCCGGAGCGCCTGCTCCGGGTCACCGTCCTTCGCCGCGCGCGCCGCGAGGAGCGTCGCGACGACGTCCTCCTCGAAGTGGACCCGCCGGGAGTAGACGGCCGGACCGCGCCGGTCCCAGACGCTCGAGGTCGACCCGTCGTCGACCGGGCCGACCTCCGGTTCGTCGCCTCCGTCCGCGGCCTCGTCCGGGCCTCGCGGTCCGGAGGCCGGCCGCGGTGGCTCGTCCTCGACCACGACCTCCCGCTCCTCCGCGAGCGTCTCCAGCGCCGACCGCGCCGCCGCCTCGTCGACGTCGAGCGCGACGACCCGCCGGAGGAGGACGTCGAGCGGCAGGAGCAGGTGCCCCTGCCCGCCCGCCTCGCCGAGGAGGTAGAGGACGGCGGCCCGGGCGCGCTCGGGCGCGTCGTGCGGGATGCCGAGCGACCGCGCGATCCGGTCGGCGGTCTTGAAGCCGATCCCCTTCACGTCGTCCGCCAGCCGGAACGGGTTCGACTTCACGAGCCCGACCGTGGCGTCGCCGTAGTGCCGGAAGACGCGCGCCACCTGTCCCGGTCCGACGCCGTACTCGGCGAGGAACGTCGCGGCCTCCCGGATCCCCTTGCGCGACTCCCATTGCTGGGCGATCGCCTTCGCCTTCTTCCCGCCGACCCCTTCGACGTCCGCGATCCGCATCGGCTCGGCGTCGAGGATCTCGTAGGTGGCGTCGCCGAACCGGCCGACGATCCGCTCCGCGAGCTTCTCGCCGATGCCCGAGAACTGGGAGGAGAGGAACGCCACCATCCCGGTGTGCGACTTCGGCAGGACCTCCTCGTGCCGCGTCGCCTGGAGCTGGCGGCCGTACTTCTGGTGCTCCTTGAAGACGCCGGCGACCCGGACCCGGCTCCCCGCGCCGAGCCCGAACAGCGTCCCCGTGACCGTCACCGGCCGCGGGCTCCCGGCGACCGTCATCCGGATGACGGCGTACCCGTTCTCCTCGTTCTGGAAGAGGACGTCCGTCACCTCGCCGACGAGCTCGGTCTCGGGAGAGAAGAGGTCGGCCAACGACGAGGTCCTCCGAACGGTGGACCCCAAGGTACCAACCCGGGGGGAGAGGACGACCCCCCGGGCACGCGGTCAGGCCGGGACCGGCGCCTCCTCGAGGAGATCCGCGAAGGCGCCGATCATCTGCTCGGTCGAGAGGAGGCCCACGAGCCGGCCGCCGTCGACGACCGGGAGCGCGCCGACGCGCTGCTCGCGCAGGCTGCGGATCGCGTGGGCGAGCGGCGTCCCCGGCGCGACCGCCTCGACGCCGGCGGTCATGATCGCCCCGACCCGGAGGTCGACCACGGACCGGCGATCGCCGAGGAGCTCGTGGACGCTCCGCTCGTCGAGGAGGCCGACCACGCCGCCCGCGGCGTCGACGACGGGGAGAGCTCGCGCGCCCGTCTCCCGCAGCAGCCGGAACGCCTCGCCGACCGGACCGTCGACGGGGAGGGAGCGGACGGACGGGGACATCAGTTGGCGAACCAGCACCGGCGCGGCTCCTCGGAACGAGTGGGGCTCGAAGGCGATCACGGAGCTTCCCTCTATCGGACGGAGGAGGGGGACGCTGGAGCGGAGAATCGAGCCGATCCGCCGGCGGCGGGGCGCGGCGGTCGCTGCGGTACGATGCGGGGATCGTGTCGTCCCGCTCCTCCGCCCCCGACCCGCTCCTCTACAAGGAGGAGATCGGCTTCGAGGCCGACCCGTTCGACGAGGGCGGCCGGCTCGACTCGTTCCTCGCCCGGCGGATGCGCTGGCGGTCGCGGACGTCGATCCAGAAGCTCGTTCAGGACGGCCTGGTCTCGATCACGCGGCAGGGGACGAGGCGGACGGTGACGAAGCCCGCGGCGGCGATCGTGGCCGGCGACGCGATCGCGATGACGCTGCCGAAGCCGAAGCGGGACATCGACTTCGGTCCCGAGGGGCCGCCCCCGGACCCCGATCTGCCGATCCTGTTCGAGGATCGGTGGCTGGTCGCGGTCGACAAGCCGCCGAACGTGCCGG
>JAUIEL010000871.1 GCA_030428825.1 bacterium | reverse complement strand
CGCACGCCTGCGTCGTGCAGCCGGGAGTCATGTCCTTCGGATAGAAGTAGAGGACGACGTTCTTCCCCTTGAACTTCGAGAGCTTGACCTTCGCCCCGTTCTGATCGAGCAGGGTGAAATCGGGCGCCTTCTTCCCCTCCGCGACGGAGGACGTGGCGGCGCTCTTCTCGGGGACGGCTGGACTCATGACGTTAGTCTTTTCTCTTTCGTGATTTGGCGAGAACCGGCGACCCCCGCGAGATGCGCGACGGCCTCCTTTCCCACCTCGATTCCGAATCAATACGTTTACCAATCCGGAGCGCTTGCTTCAAGCCGGGGGCCACGATCTCGGCCCCCTCGCCCTCCGGAACCGCCGAGTCGTCCCGGCGGGGGCCCGCGCCGGTCGAGGGAAAACGACGAAAAAACGGGAGCCCCGGAACGTCCCCGGCCGGACTCCGTAGAAACCCCCGCTTCATGCTGGAACGTGGGCCCGGCGGTCGGGCCCCGCCGGCGCGGACGTTGGCAGCGGCCGTCTGCGTCGGCGCTTACGCCGGGAACGGGCGACTCCTATCGGGGTCGCCCGTTCTTTCGTTGGCGCGGACCGAATCCTGCGCGGGACCGGGTCGGACACCCCTCAAGGTGTCCGGGCGCGTCTTCCGATCGGTAGGAGGTGGTCCCGACCGCCCCCCTCCCGGTGAAGAAGGCCGATGGGTCGACTCCGCGATCTGATTCCAAAACGAAGACGATACCTGGTCCTCCGGCACGTCCAGGTCCCGGTCGTCGCGATGTCGCTCGTGCACGTCCTGGCGTTCACCGGGTTGATCGCGTTCGTGCTGTTCGCGCCCCTCCTCGGCCGGCTGCACGGAGAGGAGGGGGCGCTCGCCGCCGCCGAGAGCGCGAGCCAGCTCCTCTACCTCCACGACCGGTTCTGGATCGTCGCCGCGTTCGGGTTGGTCGTCGTGGCGCTCGACGCGATCCGCGTCTCCCACCGGTTCTCCGGTCCGATCTATCGGATGACGAAGTCGATGCGCGAGGCGGCCACGGGGAGGATCCCGGCGCCGATCCGCCTCCGCCGGGGGGACTACCTCCACCGCGAGGTCGACGTCCTGAACGACCTCTTCGCGTACGCCTCGGAGCTCCGGGACGAGCTCGAGCGGGCGATGGCGCGGCTCGACGCGGCGCTCGCGCGAGTCGAGGAGACGGTCCGAGCGGGAGCGGACGGCGAGTCGCCGGAGCTGGCGGAGCTGCGGGCGCAGAAACGACACCTGGAGGAGATCCTGGACCGGCTCGACGCGCCTTCGGATCGGCCGGCGGAGCGGGAGTCGGAGCGGGAGACGGCCCCGACATGAAGGCGTCGTCGCGGCGGGCGGAAGCGGGGTTCACGCTCCTCGAGCTGATGATCGTGGTGGCGTTGATCGCGTCGCTGGCGGGGCTCGTCGTGCCGTCGTACCTCTCCTCCGTCGAGGTCGCGCGCCGCGTCAAGGCGATCGCGGAGATCAAGGCGATCCAGACCGACATCGAGATGTACCGGATGCAGTTCGGGGCGCTGCCGTTGACGCTCCTCGACGCGGGGCTCGACCAGGAGACGGATCCGTGGGGGCGTCCGTACGAGTACCTGAACTTCGAGACGATCAACGGAAACGGGAAGAAGCGGAAGGACAAGAACCTCGTCCCGATCAACACGGAGTACGACCTCTACAGCCTCGGCCTGGACGGGAAGAGCAAGACCCAGCTGCACGTTCCGGTCAGCCGCGACGACATCGTCCGGGCGGACGACGGGGCGTTCATCGATGTCGCGACGAAGTACTGAGCCGGGGCCGCACGTGGAGAAGGGGGACGGCCTCGTCCGAGGGCGCGTGGCGCGGCGGGTGTTCGGCCTGTTCGTCGTCTGCGCGCTCGGTCCGCTGGCCGTGTTCGCGTTCTACGCGCAGAAACGGGTGACCGACGAGCTCGAGAGCGCGGCGCAGGACCAACTGCTCGACTCGCTCCGCCTCGACGGCGCGAACGCGCTGTATCGGCTCGGGATCGTCCTCGACGAGGTCGAGCGGATCGCGGACACGCTCCTGCGGGGCGCCGACACGGACGTCGTCGCCAGCCATTCGGTCGGATTCGTGGGGGTCGTCGCCGAGTTCGCGGGAGCGCGACGCGTGGTCGCCGGAGAGGAGATCGACCTCCCCGCGCTCCGCCGCTCCGAGCTGGAGTGCCTGGAACGGACCCGGCAGGCGGTCGTCTTCCGCACCTCCGCGGCGCTCGGCGATCAGGTGTTCG